>CAZEOW010000007.1:0-8084 GCA_964514005.1 uncultured Nautiliales bacterium | reverse complement strand
AGAGACGAACACGGACAAAAAATGTCTAAATCAAAAGGAAATGTAATCGACCCTCTTGAAATTATCGAAAAATACTCAGCCGATGCTTTGAGATTTACCTTAGCTATTTTAGCAGTTCAGGGAAGAGATATAAGACTAAGCGAAACAAAAATAATAGAAAGCAGAAACTTTACAAATAAACTCTATAATGCCGCAAGATTTTTAAGTATGCATCAAGAAACTTTCAAAGATTTAAAAGATACCGAAATAAAAACGGAGCTTGGAAAATGGCTATTGTTTAAATTCAACGAAGCGGTTAAAAATGTAAGAAATGAACTTGATGAATACAGATTTAACGACGCCGCTATGACTTTATACAGATTTTTATGGCAGGATTTTTGTGACTGGGGAATTGAGCTTAGCAAAGTTAGCAAAGATTCAATCCCTGAACTTGGTGCAATATTTAAAGAGAGTATGAAGCTTCTTCATCCTTTTATGCCGTTTATTACGGAATTTTTATATCAAGAACTTAGCAAAACAGACATTACAACAAACACAATAATGCTAAAAGAATACCCAAAAACACAAAACATAAATAAACCTGCAGATTTTGATTTGATAATTGAAGCAATTGTAAGTCTAAGAAGAATTAAAGCACTTACTCAAAGCAATATCAAAAAAGCATACGTTCTTGCAAAACTTCCTGAAATGGCAAAAGAATATATTAAAAAATTAGCAAAAGTAGAAGAAGTTGAATTTATAGATAAACCAATTGACAATGCAATTAGAGATATTAGTGATAATCTTGAAACAATGGTAAGCAAAGAGGAAGTTGACATTACTCCTTTGATTAACAGACTCTCAAAACAAAAAGAAAAACTAAATAAAGAAATCGAAAAACTCTCTAAAAAACTATCAAACGAAAACTTCATAAAAAAAGCACCAAAAGAAGTAGTCGGTAAAAACAAAAAAGAGCTTGATGAATTAAAAGAGAAGCTTAAAAAAGTAGATGAAGAATTAAGGAAACTCGATGCGTAAGATTTTTTTTATAATTCCTCTTTTTTTTCTTGCTTGTTCAACAAAACAAGAAGTATCCAATTTAACTGCACTTAGCTGGCATAAAAAGATTCAAAAAGATATAGCTTCTTATAATTTAGATGCGGCAGATAATGATTTTATGAGTTTAAATGCTGAACACCCTACTTCTATTTATCTAAAAAGAGATACTCTTATTTTATTTTTAGCTCATCTTCAAATTGAAGATTATGAACTTGCAAAGTTTTATTTAAATCAATATAAAAAACAATTTGCAACTTCAAAAGAACTGCCATGGATTGATTATGAATTATTAAAAATTTCATTTCTTATGTATAAAAATCCATATACTAATCAAGATGAATTAAACTATATAATAGCTCAAGCAAAAAATTATATAAACTCATACCCAAACTCTAAATATATCTATCAAGTAAATACTATTTTGCAAAAAGCAATCTTGACAAAAAAATATTTTAATGATAGAATAAGTAACCTTTATAAAAAGCTTAATAAACCAAAAGCTGCAAAACTTTACAAAACTAAAATCCCAAAAAATTCAAAGCCGCCATATATTCCATGGTATAAAAAAATATTTTATTGGTAAGGAGCTAAATTGACATTACAGAATTATAATAAATTACCAGATGTATTGCCTGTTTTAATAGAAAAAGAATTAATTTATCCATTTATGATAATTCCTATTTTTCTTGAAAAAGAAGAGGAAATTTCAGCTGTTAAAAAAGCAATGGAAGATAATTCTTTAATTTTTGTTTCTATAAAAGATAAAATAGATACTTTTGGCACTATTGGGACAATTATAAGAAAGGTATCTTTACCCGATGGTAAAGTAAAAATTCTTTTTCAAGGACTTGCAAGAGGTAAAATTTTAGAAGTAGTAGATAAAGAACCAACTCTAGCTTTAGTAGATAAAGTAGAAGCTACATCTTCAAAAGATGAAAAGGAAATAAAAGCTTTGCTTGATACTTTAAAAGAGCATATAATTACTTTAAGTGAAGTAAATACTTTCTTTTCTAAAGACTTTATTAAGATAATAGATAATAATTCAGAGCCAAATAGAATTATAGATATTATTGCAAGTTCTTTAAAACTTCCAACAGAAAAAGGGTATGAACTCTTTAAAGAAATTGATACTTACGAAAGATTGATAAAACTTATTCATTTTGTATTAGAAGAGATTGAATCTTTTAAATTAAAAAATGAACTAAATAAAAAAGTAATGGAACAAGTTCAAGAAATTAACAGAGAACATCTCTTAAAACAACAATTAAAACTAATTCAACAAGAACTTGGCCTAACAAATGAGATTGAAGAGGAGATTAATGAATATTATGAAAAGTTAGAAGAATTAAAACCTCATATGCCCGAGGATGCATACAAAGAGATAAAAAAACAAATAGATAGACTTTCAAGAATGCACCCAGACACTTCAGAAGCCACAACTTTACAAAATTATATAGAATGGGCTCTTGATATTCCTTTTGGAAAATACGCTAAAGATGAATTTAGTATAGAAGAGTTAGAAAATAGATTAAATAAAGACCACTATGGACTAAAAAAACCAAAAGAGAGAATAATAGAATATTTTGCTGCAAAAGAACTTGCAAAAAAAAGAGAAGAAGAGTTTAATGGGGCAATTATCTGTTTTGTAGGACCTCCAGGAGTTGGTAAAACAAGTCTTGCAAACTCTATTGCAAAAGCACTTGATAGAAAACTAATAAGAATCGCTCTTGGTGGACTTGAAGATGTAAACGAACTAAGAGGTCACAGAAGAACATATATTGGAGCAATGCCCGGAAGAATTGCACAAGGACTAATTAATGCAAAAGAGATGAATCCTGTAATAG
Organism: uncultured Nautiliales bacterium; assembly: GCA_964514005.1. Lineage (GTDB taxonomy): Bacteria > Campylobacterota > Campylobacteria > Campylobacterales > Nautiliaceae > CAZEOW01. The sequence goes on along the minus strand of CAZEOW010000007.1, from coordinate 5,202 downwards.
TACTTGATGAAATAGATAAAATTGCAAGATATAGAGGAGACCCTACAGCAGTATTACTTGAAGTATTAGACCCAGAACAAAACGATAAATTTAGAGATTTATATTTAAATTTTGATTTAGACTTAAGTAAAGTATTATTTATTGCAACAGCAAACGACCCAAGCACAATTCCAGTACCTCTTAGAGATAGAATGGAGATGATTTTTATAGATAGTTATACTCCTCAAGAAAAATGTGAAATTGCAAAAAGATATTTAATTCCTCAAGAGATGAAAAAACATACTCTAAAAAAAAGTGAAATCTCTATTTCAGATAAAGCAATTGAAGAGATAATAGACAAATATACAAAAGAAGCAGGAGTTAGAAATTTAAGAAAAATTATTGCAAAAATTATGAGAAAAGCTGCACTTGAAATTATAAAAGGTAAAAAACAAGTTAGAATAAGTATAAAAAATTTAAAAGATTATCTAGAAAAAGGTTACTTTGGTGTTGAAAGTATTGATAAAAAAGATAAAATAGGAGTTATAAACGGACTTGCTTGGACTCCAGTTGGAGGAGATGTATTAAAAGTTGAAGCTGTTAAATACAGAGGAAAAGGTCAAGTTATAATTACCGGAAAACTCGGTGATGTAATGAAAGAGAGTGCTCATATTGCTTACACTCTAGTAAAAGTTTTAATTGATAATAAAAAGATAAAAGTAAAAAGAAGTAAAGAGCCTATATACTATCAATATAATGTTCATATACACGTACCAGAAGGAGCAATTCCAAAAGATGGACCAAGTGCTGGTATTACAATGACAACTGCTATTGCAAGTATATTTAGCGAAAAAAAAGTTAAAGCAGATGTCGCTATGACAGGAGAAATTACATTAAGTGGAGAAGTATTACCAATAGGAGGACTTAAAGAAAAATTAATTGCCGCTTATAAAGCAAAAATAAAAAAAGTATTAATTCCTTATAAAAACTATGAAAGAGACCTTGATGACATTCCAAAAGAGGTAAAAGAAGGACTTGAGATAGTACCTGTTAAAAGAATAGAAGAAGTTTTAAATGAAGCTATTATTGATTTTTAGCTTTAGTTTATTATTTGCTAATATAAATCAAAAAATAATTAATTTTTATAAATCTTTTTATCCAGATATTAAAATTATCAAAATCTCTTCTTCCCCTACTCTTCCAAAACATTATAAAAAAATCAAACTTTTTTTAAACCCAAAACTCTCTTCTGGATTAATTAGAGTAGATAATAAATATTATTCTATAAAAATAAAAGCAAAAATCCCTGCTTTTGTAGCTATTAAAACAATAAAAGTAAATGAATACATTGCACCAAATGTAGAAAAAAAATATATAACCTTTAAAACATTCTATTCTCCTTTAGTTAAAGATGTTAAAAATTTAGTAGCTACTAAAATAATTTCAAAAAACGAACCAATTACAAAAAACAATTCAAAACCAGCACCAGATATTTTTAAAAACCAAAATGTTGAAGTAATAATAAATTCAAACGCTATTGAAATAATCTCTTCAGCAATTGCACTTGAAAATGGTAATATAGGAGAGTTTATAAAAATAAAATTAAACGGTAAAATTTTAAATGCAAAAGTTATAAAAAAAGGGGTTGTTGAAATTGAGTAAAAAAATATTAGTATGTATAAGTGGAGCAAGTGGAGCGAATTTAGGACTAAAACTATACTCTTTAATACCATCAAACTATGAAAGATTTTTAGTAGTTAGTAATCATGCAAAAATCGTTCTTGAAAAAGAAAATAATATATTTTTAGATGATGAAATATATGCTCCCGTAGCAAGTGGGAGTTTTAAAATAGATATTACATATATTGTACCTTGCAGTATGAATACATTAGCAAAAATAGCTCTAGGAATAGCAGATAACTTAGTAACAAGATCTGCTCAAGTAGCTATAAAAGAAAAAAAGCCTTTAATAATAGCTCCAAGAGAAATGCCCTTTAGTCAGACTTATTTAGAATATATGCTAAAACTTTCAAAATTACAAAATGTTATAATCGCTCCTCCTATTTTTGGATATTATAATAATCCAAAAACAATAGAAGATTTAGAACTTTTCTTAATAGGAAAATGGTTTGATTTAGGAGGTATTGAAAATAATTTATATAAAAGGTGGAAATAATGAAAAAAGCTATATATCCCGGTACTTTTGATCCCGTTACAAATGGACATTTAGATATAATAAAAAGAGCGTGTGAAATATTTGATGAGGTAATTATTGCTGTTTCAGATAATAAAGATAAAAATACAATGTTTAGCTTAGATAAAAGAGTAAAAATGATAGAAAAAGCAACACAAAATTTTAATGTAACAGTTAAAAGCTTTAATACTCTTTTAGTAGAATTTGCAAAAAAAGAAAATACTAAGTTTATAATAAGAGGTCTTAGGGCTGTTAGTGATTTTGAATATGAACTTCAAATGGGATATGCAAACAAAAGTTTAGACGAAAATATAGAAACAATCTATCTTATGCCAAGTTTAAATAATGCGTTTATCTCTTCAAGTGTAGTAAGGAGTATTTTAAGATATAATGGAGATGTATCTCACTTAGTGCCTAAAGAGATTTTAGAATATTTAAAGGTTTAAAATGTATATAACAATAGAAGGAATAGATACAGCAGGTAAATCTACTCAAATAGAATTATTAAAAAAAGAGTTTAAAGATTTTTTATTTATAAAAGAGCCGGGATTTACAGATTTTGGAAAGAAAATAAGAGAGATTATTTTTAAAGATAATATTTCAAAAAAAGCAGAATTGTTTCTTTTTTTAGCAGATAGAGCAGAAACAATAGAAATTATTAAACAAAATTTTAATAAAACTATAATAAGCGATAGAAGTGTCATTAGTGGAATAGCATATGCCCTTGAGTGGTTTGATTTTAATATGCTAGTTAATTTAAATAAATTTGCAACAGATAGTATTTTTCCTTCTAAAGTAATCATTTTGCAACTTGATAAAGAAACTCTTAAAAATAGACTATCTCAAAAAGAGCATGATAATATAGAAAAAAGAGGAATTGATTATTTACTAAGAATTCAAGAAAATATTATAAATACTTGCAAAAGATTAGAAATTCCTTATATAATCATCGATGCATCTAAAAGTATTGAAGAGATAAATTTTAGAATAAAAAGGGCTTTAGGTGTTTAAAACAATTAAAAACGATTTTTTAGCAGTAATAAATAGAGACCCAGCCTTTAAAAACAAAATAGAACTTCTCTATGCATATCCCGGAGTATGGGCAATTATATGCTATAGAATTGCAAATAAAATATATAAAAAAGGATTTAAAAAAACAGCAAGATTTTTAATGGCTATTAATCAAATCTTAACTAATATAGACATTCATCCTGGTGCTACAATTGGAGAAAATGTCTTTATTGACCATGGAATTGGAGTAGTTATAGGAGAGACTACTATTATAGGAAATAATGTAACAATATATCAGGGAGTTACTCTTGGTGGAGTTAGCCTAAATCCCGGTAAAAGACATCCAACAATTGAAGATGATTGCATTATAGGAGCTGGAGCTAAAATACTTGGAGACATAACAATAGGAAAAGGAAGTAAAATAGGAGCAAACTCTGTTGTAGTAAAAGATGTACCCCCTTATTCTACTGTTGTTGGAATTCCAGGAAAAATAATTAAAAGAAAAGACTATTCTCCTTTAGCTCACAATAAATTGCCAGATATTGAAAAAGAGCTTTTTGAATACTTACTTGATAGAATAAAAGTTTTAGAAGAAGCTGTAATAAAAGGAGATAAAAATATAATAGAAAAAGATGAAGAAATAGAAAAAAAATATAGAGACTATATAGAGGTCTTAAAAAACAAATAAGTGTTTATAAATGTAACAATATATTTCTCTAAAAAAGAAGAACAAAAGCTTTAATTAAAATTTATTATATAATTTCGCAAAAAGGGATAGTATGTTTAGCAAAAGAATTGAAAGACTCTCTCCTTCATTAACAATTGCAATCTCTCAAAAAGCGAGAGAATTAAAAGCCCAAGGAAAAGATGTATTAGCATTTAGTGCCGGTGAACCTGATTTCGATACTCCAGAAGTAATAAAAAAGGCAGCTATTAAAGCAATAGAAGAAGGATTTACAAAATATACAGCAGTTGCTGGAATACCAGAACTATTAGAAGCAATAAAAATAAAACTAAAAAGAGATAATAATCTTGAATATTCAACAGATGAAATTATAGTAAGTAATGGAGCAAAACAATCTTTATTTAACATATTTGCCGTTTTAATTGACAAAGATGATGAAGTTATTATTCCAAGTCCTTATTGGGTAACGTATCCAGAATTAGTAAAATATCATGGAGGTAAAGTAGTTACTATCCCTACAACAGAAAAAAGTAACTTTAAAATAACTCCAGAAATGTTAAAAAAGTCAATTACTAATAAAACTAAAATGTTAATACTTACAACTCCAAGTAATCCAACAGGTGCAGTATATACAAAAGAAGAACTAACTGCTTTAGCTGAGGTTTTAAAAGATACTAATATATGGGTTGTAAGCGATGAGATGTATGAAAAATTAGTTTTTGATGAAGAGTTTACTGCAACTGCAAGTATTAATGAAGATATGTTAAATAGAACAATTACAGTAAATGGGCTTAGCAAATCTCATGCTATGACAGGATGGAGATTTGGATATCTTGCAAGTAAAAATAAAGAATTAATAAAAGCTATAAATAAGTTGCAATCTCAAATGACTTCAAATATAAATTCAATCACTCAAAAAGCAGCTATTCCAGCACTTCTTGGAGAAGCAGATAAAGATGTAGAGAAAATGAGAGAAGAATTTAAAAAAAGAAGAGATTATGTATATGAAGCTTTTAATAAAATAAAAGGACTTAGTGCAGCAAAACCAGTAGGAGCATTTTATATTTTTGTAAATCATCAAAAACTAACAAACGATTCTATGAATTTTGCTCTATCTCTTTTAGAAGAAAAAGGCGTAGCAGTTGTGCCTGGAGTTGGATTTGGAAGTGAAGGATATTTTAGATTCTCTTTTGCTACAGACTTAGAAACTATTAAAGAAGGTATAAAAAGAATTGAAGAGTTTGTTAAGAGTTTTTAAACTTCTCCCATTTAAACTCTTTTATGTTTCTTTTTTCTTCATCAAATTCTATACCTACTAAGTAGATGTTTTTAT
>CAZEOW010000006.1:0-22411 GCA_964514005.1 uncultured Nautiliales bacterium | reverse complement strand
TTTTGCAACTGAATTTAGATTAGCTAAAGATATGATTAAACAAAAAGAGATTTTAGGAGTTAAATATAAATTTGAAAATGAAGAAGATAAAATATTTGTGGATGAAAATAGCTTTATTTCTTTAAAAAATGCATCAAGCGGATTGCAAACAATATTACCACTATACTTAACAATTGAATATTTAAATAATAAAATAAAAAGAGATTATATATTAGAAGAACCTGAATTAAATCTTTTTCCAAAAGAACAGTTTGAAGTAGTTAAATTTATGGTTGAAAATTCAAAAAATTGTGTTTTTGTAACGCATTCTCCTTATGTATTATTTAGTTTGAATATATTATTGTTTGCACAAAAAGTTGGAAATTTAAATGAAAAAGCAAAAAAAGAGGTCGAAAAGATTATTCCTTCAAAATATTGGCTAAACTCAGATGAATTTAGTGCTTATTATTTTGAAGAAGGAGAAGTTAAATCATTTTTTAATGAAATGTTAGAAGATAATTTATTGGATAATGCTTCAAATGAATTAGAAGAGATATTTGATGAATTGAGTGAAATTTATAAGGTATTTAATGAAGTGTAGAGAATTTGTAAATAAAAAGGAAATTTTAGTATATGAATGTGAAGAAGAAAAAATTGCTAAAATAAAAAAAGAAAAGTTTGATTATTTAGTAGATGGGTTTTTGATTTTAAATCCTAAAAAAGAAAAGATAGAATTTATTGCAGTTGATAATTGTTTAGATAAAAGCAATGAAAAAAAATGTGATTTTGCATTTGTTAAAAATTCTTATTATTTGGTCGAATTAAAATTAGATACTAAACCAAAAAATAGAACAAAAAGATTAGACTATGCAATAAAACAGTTACAATCAAGTATTGATTATTTTAAAGATAAAAAAATTAAAGAGTGTTTTGTTTGCTTTGGTAAAAGTGTGGTTGTAAAAACTGCTTGGAAAAATAAAGAATATAGATTTTTTGAATTAACAAAGATTCCACTTCATATTAGTTGTAAAAAGGAATTAAATGATTAAGGTAGCGATTTTAGGTAAGCCGAATGTTGGGAAAAGCTCACTATTTAATAGAATTGTAAAAAGAAGAGATGCAATTATTAGTGAAAAAGCAGGAACAACAAGAGATATAAAAAAAAGAATTGTTAATATAGATGATGATTATGAAGATTTTATTTTGCTTGATACAGGAGGACTTGAAAAAAGAGATGAACTATTTGAAAAAGTAAAAGAAAAAGCTCTTTTAACTGCAAAAGAAGCAGATCTTATTTTATATTTAGTTGATGCTAAAACTATACCAGATGAAGAAGAAAAAAAATATTTTAGAAGTTTACAAAAATTAAATAAACCTCTTATTTTAGTTGTAAATAAAGTAGATAATGATAAGATGATGGAAAAAGTTTATGATTTTTATGAGCTTGGAGCAGATGAAGTTTATCCTATTTCTGTAGCCCATAATAGAGGAGTTGGAAAGTTAGTTGAGAGAATTAAAGAGTTTATTCCAAAAAAACAAAAACTTCCAGAAGTAACTTCAATTGAAGAAGATATTCCTCTTGAAGAGTTTTTATCAGAAGATAGTGAAAATTTAGAAGAATTAAAAGAAATTAAAGTTGCAATTGTTGGAAGAGTAAATGTAGGGAAAAGTTCTTTACTTAATGCCTTAGTAGGAGAAGAAAGAGCAATAGTAAGTGAAATTGATGGAACTACAATTGATCCTATTGATGAGAGTATATGGTTTGATGGATATAATATAACTTTTGTAGATACTGCTGGAATTAGAAGAAGAAGTAAAATTAAAGATATAGAAAAATATGCATTAAATAGAACGGAAAAAGTTTTAGAAGAAGCGGATATAGCAATACTTGTAATTGATGCAAAAGAAGGTATTGTAGAGCTTGATGAGAAAATCGGTGGACTTATTCAAAAGTATAAAAATGGAGTAATTATAGTAGCTAATAAATGGGATGAGAATAAAGAAGAGTTTCATAAGTTTAGAAGAGAAGTATATGATAGATTTAAGTTTTTATATTATGCTCCTTTTATGGTAGTTAGTGCTAAGAGTAAAAGAAATATTGAAAAATTAAAAGAACAAATTCTTAAAGTTTATAAAAACTACACAAAAAGAATACCTACTTCAACTCTTAATAAATGGATTGAAGAAGCAACTATTAAACATAAAATTCCAGGAGATAAAGGAAAAGCTATAAAAATATATTATGCAACTCAATATAAAACAAAACCTCCTATAATTGTTCTAATAATGAATAAAGCAAAATTACACTTTTCATATAAGAGATTTTTGGTAAAATACTTAAGAGAAAAAGAAGATTTTACAGGAACGCCGATTGTTCTTATTGAAAGAGAAAAGGAGAAAAAATGAAAAAATTAAGTTTAGCTTTAGTTTTAGGACTTAGCTTTGCAAGTGCTGATTTATTAAGTGTAAGTGCTGGAGCTGGATTGTGGAAAGAAAAGATTGATGGATATGCTAAAGTAGGAGATACTATAAATTACTTTAATAATAAATCTGCAGAAACAGATGGAAATTGTAATACAGGAAACTTTGGACTTGAAAATAAAACAAATCCTTATTTATGGTTAAAAGTAATTCATCCTCTTCCTTTAATTCCTAATATTAAGCTTCAATATACAAAATATGATTCAACTGGTCATAGTAAATATGTTGCAGGAGGTAAAATATTTGGAGATGCCAATATTCCTGTTGCTTTAACAAATGCTAATACAGAGTTTAAAATTAATTCTTTTGATCTAAACTTTTTTTATGAAATAAAACCAGTATTTGCAGATATAGAGGCAGGTTTTGGACTTGATATGTGGAAAGGTAATGTGAAAATTACAGGTAATTATGCAAGCTGTATTAATGGAAACGTAATAACTTTAGGAGGTAATAAATCTATAAATGAAAATTGGGCAGTAATTCTTCCATATCTTTATGGGCATATTGAGACAATGAAATTATTTGGTTTTTCAGCAATTGCTAATATAAAATGGGCAAAAGCAGGGGATAATCATCATTATGATAATAGTTTTGCTTTAAAATATACAATAGATATTTTAGGACCAATAAATCCTTTTATAAAAGTTGGATATAGATATAAAGAAGCTTATGGAGTAGATGGAGATAATAAAACACTTTTAAAATATAAAGGCGTATTTGCTGAAATGGGAGCTAAGTTTTGAGAATAGTTAGTGGAATGAGGCCAACAGGAAAATTACATTTAGGCCATTATTTAGGAGTTATTAAAAATTGGATAAAACTTCAAAAAGAGTATGACTCTTTTTTCTTTGTTGCTGATTGGCACGCTTTATCTACAAAATATGATGAAGGATTAGATTTAAAAGAATTGAGTATAGAACTTGTAAAAGATTGGGTTGCTTGTGGAATTGAAGATGCAACAATTTTTATTCAGAGTAAAATAAAAGAGCATAGTGAATTGTATTTAATTTTAAATATGATTACTCCTGTAAGTTGGCTTGAGAGAAACCCAACTTATAAAGATGCCCTATCTCAACCTGAATATAAAGAAAAAAACAACGCTGGTTTTTTAACTTATCCGGTTTTACAAACAGCAGATATTATTTTGTATGATGCTAATTTAGTGCCAATTGGAGAGGATCAAAAACCTCATTTAGAAATAGCAAGAGAGATAGTAAGAAGATTTCACTACTTATTTAAACAAGAAATTTTTATAGAACCTAAAGAGCTTTTAACTCAGACTCCAAGACTTCCGGGAATAGATGGAAGAAAAATGTCAAAAAGTTATAATAATGCTATCTTTTTAGATGAAAGTGAAGAAGGTATTTGGCAAAAAGTAAGATTAGCAAAAACAGACCCTGCCAGAATAAAAAAAACAGACCCAGGACATCCTGAAGTTTGTATAGTTTATGAATATCATAAAATATTTTCTGATGATGTAGAGGAGATAAAGAGTGCTTGTGAGGCTGGAAGTATAGGATGTGTAGAGTGTAAAAAAAGATGTGCTAAGAATATAAATAAAGTATTAGCTCCAATTAGAGAAAGAAAAGCTTCTTTAAAAGAAGATGATATATTAGATATTATTGAAAAAGGAAATAAAAAAGCAAAAGAGATTGCAAGTAAAAAAATGGAAGAAGTTAATAAATTAATTTTTTAAAAGGAGAATAATGAAAGCAAAAAAATTTTTGTGTGCTGAAAGAATCCAAAGATTTATGATGGCTTTTATGTTGCTTATAGTCTTAGGACTTTTAGCTACAGCTCATATGACAGCAGGTCTTGCATTACTTGCTTTTATAGCTATTATGTTAACGATTCATGGAGCTTTTGATTTTTGTCCAAGTACGGTTTTTTTAAATAAAATGTTTGGAAGTTGTTATTGTGAATGTAAGGATGAAGAATGAAAATTAGTTATAAAGACGCGGGTGTAGATATTGATGCTGGAAATAGTTTTGTTGATAGAATAAAGCCTTATGTAAAAGAGACTTTTAATAAAAATGTAGTAGGTGGAATTGGAAGTTTTGCAGGTGCTTTTAGATTACCAAGTGGGTATAAAAAGCCGGTTTTATTATCTGCAACTGATGGAGTTGGAACAAAATTAAAACTCGCAATTGATGCAAAAAAATATGATACAGTTGGAATTGATTTAGTTGCAATGTGTGTTAATGATTTAATTTGCAATTTTGGTGAGCCTTTATTCTTTTTAGATTATTATGCTACAGGAAAACTTGATATTGATGCAGCAAGTAAAGTAGTAAAAGGAATTGCTAAAGGATGTAAAGAGGCTGAGTGTGCTTTAATTGGAGGAGAAACTGCAGAGATGCCTGGTATGTATAGTAAAGATGATTTTGATTTAGCTGGATTTGCAGTTGGAATTGCAGAAGAAGACGATTTAAATCCAAAAGTTAAAGAAAATGATATATTATTAGCATTACCAAGTAGTGGAATTCATTCTAACGGATATTCTCTTGTGAGAAAACTATTTTTTGAAAAATTAAATAAAAGTTTTGATGAAGATTTTGATGGAAAGAAATTAATAGATGTACTTTTAACTCCTACAAGAATTTATGTAAAAGAGTTTAAAAAGTTTAAAGATAAAATAAATGCATTAGCTCATATTACAGGAGGAGGGATAATAGAGAATCTTCCAAGAGTTTTACCTGATGATTTAGAAGCAATAGTATATAAAGATAAAATAAAAGTTTTACCGATATTTGAATATATTTCAAAGTATGTAGAAGAAGATGAAATGTTTAGAACATTTAATATGGGTGTTGGAATGATATTTGCAGTAAGTGAAGAAAACGTAGATGATATATTAAAAAATAGCGATGCTTATGTAATAGGTGAAATAAAAAAAGGTCAAAAAGGAGTTAATTTAAAATGAGTTCCTCCTTGCTTTCTTCTATAGTAGTATCTTTTGCAAAAACAAAATTTCCAAAATTTTTGCAATGTCTTATTAATAAGTTTTATGTGAAGTTTTATGGTATTGATATGAGCGAATTTGTGCCTGAAAATCCGTGTGAGTATAAAAGTTTGAATGAACTTTTTATAAGAGAAAAAAAATACATAGAATTTTATGAAGATGAAAATATTTTCGTAAGTCCAAGTGATTCTAAAGTGCTATATCATGATGAGATTATAGAAAATCAAGTTTATCAAATTAAAGGTAAAAAATATCTTTTAAAAGAGTTAATTTTAGAAGATGGAGTAAATTTGCATGAAGGATATTTTATAAATTTATATCTTTCACCAAAAGATTATCATCGTTTTCATGTTCCAATTGATATGGAGATAGTAAAAGCCACTTATATTCCAGGGACTTTATATCCTGTGAAACCTTCTTTTTTAGAAAAAGAGTTAGTTTTTCCTAAGAATAAAAGAGTTGTATTAAAATGTAGAGATAAAAAAAATAAGAATAAATATTTTTATATAGTAGCAGTTGGAGCTATGATTGTTGGTAAAATTATTATGAATTTTGATGAAAGATTTGAAAAAGATTATAAAGAAGTTTTTAGTGTAGATTATAAAACTCCTATTTCATTAAAAAAGGGTGATGAACTTGGTAGATTTGAATTTGGAAGTAGTATTTTGCTATTTTTCCCTAAAGAGTATTTTAAATATTTAAATCAAAAAGAAGATGTAGAAGTTGGAGATATTTTAGGAGAAGTTTATTGAAAAAAATTCTTCTTTTTCTTCCTATTTTTCTTTTTGCAGTAGATAATCAAAAATTAATTGATTGTTATGAAATCTTTGATCAAAAAAGGATAGAACTTGAGACAAAAGCTGAGCAAATTTTAGAAGAAAAAGAAACTTTTGAAGCTTATAAAAATAGTGTTTTGCATTTAGTAAAGAAAAAACAGCAAGAAATAAAATTAAAAGAAAAAGAATTAAATAAAACAAAAGCTTTAATTGAAGCCCAAAAAAAAGAGATAGAAAAAATGCTAAAAGAGAATAAAAAAATTTTAGAAGAAATAAAAAAAGCAAAACTTGATAAATTAACACAAAGTTTTGCCAAAATGAGAGCAAAAAATGCTGCAAATATTCTTTCTAATATGAAAGAAGAAGAGGCTTTAAAAATTTTACAAAAACTTCCTCCTAAAATAGTTGCAAAGATTTTTTCAAAAATGGACCCAAATGTTGCTGCAAATTTAGCACAAAAAATAGAGAAATAACTTTCTATTTAGTAGTGCATATTTTTTCATCAGTTAAATATCTATTCCACTCTCTTACATCAAGTTTTACACTCAAAACAACACTATAAATACCGTTTTTAAAATCTTCTTCCTCTATTTGAGCTCCTCTAATAAGTCCATATACATAAGCTCTTAAATTAGAGTTTTGTAAAATCATATTTTTTACAGTATCTCTTCCATTAATTTTAATTCCATACATTTTTTCAGCTAACGCTTTATACGCATCTAAAATAGCCGCTCTCCGTGCCATTACTCTTGCTTGAGCAGTAGAACAAGCTCCAGAACAAGGCACAACACCCTCTCCTGTTGCTTCTATTCTAATAATACAACTTTTTACACTTGTGTTTGTAATATTACAATTATTTGTTTTTTTTGTTTTTTGAGTAATTACTGATGAAGAAGCAAATAAAAAAAGAACTATCGAAGGAATTAACAATAATTTTCTCATAAATTCTCCTTTTTATTACTCAAAGCAATAACCATTCCAAATTCTATTTATATCCATTTTTAATTCCATATTTATAAAATAAAGACCATTTTTATAACTCTCATTAGTAATTCTTGCTCCCTTTATTATCCCTTCTACATAAGCTTTTATAGTAGAATTTTGTAAAATCATATTTTTTACACTATCTCTTCCATTAATCTTAATTCCATATATTTTTTCAGCTAAAGCCTTATAAGCTTCTAAAACAGCTGCTCTTCGTGCCATTGCTAAAGCTTGAGCTTTAGAACACGCTTCATAATTAACTACTCCTACTCCTATTGCTTCAATTTTTATATTCTTTACTTTAGTAGGTTGTTTAATATTTTTTAATTCTATTTGTGTAGCATAGCTTGTAAGAAAAATTAACATCATAGTTAGAATAATCCTCATAAACTCCCTTTAAAACCTTTTTAAGTATTGTGCCACTGCATCTTCATCATTAGTATGAGGTAAAATTATATCTGCTCTTTTTTTTACTTCATCACATGCATTCTTTACGGCAATAGAAGTTCCAGCATATTCAAACATTCCTATATCATTTAAACTATCCCCAAATACTGTAACATCTTTATAAGAGATATTTAAAATATCTTCTAACTCTTTAAGAGCATGAGCCTTATCTCCTAAAGGATTTAGAATTGTTAAAAAGTAGCAGTTAATATAAGGATCTTTAGAAAGTTTTGTTTCTAAATTAAAATTACTCTTTATATATTTTTCTATATTTTCCATTTTATCTTTTTCGCCTAAATATACAATTTTTAAATTATGATTTAAGGCTCTTAATTTTTTAATATGTAATACTCTATTATCGTTTTTATAATTTTTCAAAAGCTCTTTTTGATATTTATTTAACTTTTCAGGATATAAAAACTTTTCTTTCTCTTCAAAACCAACAATTAAAGGCCTTTCATCAAACTCTTTTTCAGCTAAAAAAATCAATTCATCTGCTGTAGCTTTATCAATATCATTCATTTTTATAATTTTTTCATTAAAAACTATCATAGCTCCATCTAACAAAATAAGAGGATATTTTAGATTAATTCCTTTTAATAAAGAAGTAACTCCTTTGTAGCTTCTTGCAGTAGCAATAGTAAGAGGATAAGGAAAACTATTCCAAACTTTTTTACTAAATTCACTAATGCTTAAATCACTTCTTAAAAAAGTTTTATCTAAATCTGTTACAAAAATCATTTTCTAATCTTCTCAAATAACTCTTCCATTCTATTTTCGTGTTCTAACAAATCATCAAAAGTAAAAGTAAGGTTTGGCATTTTATACCACCCTGTTAGTTTTAATGCTTGTGCTTTTATATAACCTTTAGCTTGTTTTAGCTTTTTTAAAGCAATTTTTTGTTCTTTTTCATTTAAATAACTCTTTTCTAAATAAACTTTTGCATCACTTCCATCTCTACTGCAAACAACATCTACAACAGATAACCCTCTTATTCTACCATCTCCCATTTGAGATAAAACTTCTGGAATAATCTCTTTTAATAAGGACTCTTTTCTTTGTATTTTTATACTTTTATCCATTTAATCCCTTATTTACATTTTTTAATAATAAAGAAAAAAAAGAAGAATTGAAGTAATTATTCAAATTTTGCTTTCTCTTCTACTTTTTGATAAGTCTCAAGTATATCTCCAACTTTTACATCATTATACCCTTCAACCATTATACCACATTCAAATCCCTTACCAACCTCTTTAACGTCATCTTTAAATCTTTTAAGACTTGCGAGTTTTGAATCATAAATAACAACTCCATCTCTAATAACTCTTACATAATCTCCTCTATGAACAACTCCATCTATTACATAACATCCAGCAACAGTTCCCACTTTTGGAACATTAAATACTTCTCTAACTTCAACAGTAGCAGTTATTTCTTCTTTTACTTTTGGTGTCATAAGTCCAGATAATAATTCTTTAACATCATCAATTAAATCGTAAATAATTGAATATGTTCTAATCTCTATTGCTTCTTGTTTTGCTTTATTTTTAGCCCCATTTGTAGGACGAACATTAAAGCCTAAAATAATTGCTGCAGGTTCACTTGCTTTAGCTAAGATAACATCATTTTCAGTAATTGCTCCAACATCTGAGTGAATTACATCAACCTTTACTTCTTCATTTTTAAGTTTAGCAAGACTTCCTTTAATAGCTTCAACACTTCCTTGAGTATCAGCTTTTATAATTACTGGAAGTTTTTTTAAGTTTCCTTCAAGAATCATTTTTTGTAAATCTTCTAAAGTAGCTTTAGTAGTTTTAGATTTCTCTTTTGTTTTTAAATACTCTTTCCATTTTTCAGCTGTCTCTTTAGCAATTTTATCACTTTCAACTACAATAAGCGTATCCCCTGCAAGTGCAACTTCATCAAATCCTGTAATTTCAGCAGGCTCTCCAGGCAAAACATCTTTTTTTGGTTTTCCTAAATCATCAATAATAAGTCTTACTCTACCAAATGTTTTTCCACAAACAAAACTATCTTGCTTTTTAAGAGTTCCATTTTTAACAATTATAGTTGCAATAGCACCTTTACCTTTTTCAAGTCTACTCTCTATTACAATAGCTTTTGCAGGACATTTAGGATTTGCTTTTAGCTCCATCATTTCAGCTTGAATTAAGATAGTATCTAATAAATCATCAATACCTTCTCCTGTTAGAGCTGAAACATGCACAAATTCATAATCTCCACCCCACTCTACTGGAGTAATTCCCATTTCTGCAAGCTGAGATTTAACTAAATCCGGATTTGCTTGAGGTTTATCAATTTTATTTACTGCTATAATAAATGGTACATTAGCAGCTTGTGCATGTGCTATTGCTTCTTTTGTTTGAGGCATTACTCCATCATCTGCTGCTACTACAATAATAGCAACATCTGTAACTTGAGCTCCTCTTGCTCTCATTTCCGTAAATGCTTCATGCCCTGGAGTATCTATAAAAGTAATTTTTTTGCCATCTTTTTCTACCATATATGCACCAATATGTTGAGTAATACCTCCTGCTTCTTTTGCTGCAATTCTACTATTTCTGATTTTATCAAGAAGACTTGTTTTACCATGATCAACATGTCCCATAATAGTTACAATAGGAGGTCTTGGTGTATTAAAATCTTCTTCAGGACAATTATCATTATATTTTTTTACATAATCAAATTCTGCCAATGGGTCATAAATTTCAATATCAACTCCAAACTCTTCAGCAAGAGTTTCTATATATTCTTCTCCTAAAAAGTCATTTTTATCCCTCTCTTCTCCTAATGCTTCAAGTGCTTCAAGAACCTCTTCTAAACTTCTATTTGTCAATTCAGCAAACTCATAAACTCTTACTTCTTTTGGAATTTTTACAAAATTAATATCTTCTTTTTTCTTTTTTTTCTTTTTTTTCTTAGGTTTGTTATCTTTTGTAATTCCAGCCTGCTTTTTCTGCTTTTGTTGTTTTTGCTGCTGTTTTTGAATTTTTTTATCATTTAGAGGAGTTTTTGCTTTAGTTTCAAATTCTTCATCACTTTTTAACTGAATATCATTAAAATATAAATCTAAAAGTTCTACTTGATTATCCTCTATAATATCAATATCAGCTAAATTTATGTTAATTTTTAATTCTTTTTCCTCTCTTTTTTTAGGAGGTTTTTGAGATACTTTTTTCTTTTTAGCTTCACTATTTTCAATCTCTCTTCTCTCTTTTTTTATTGGTCCTCTTCTTAACTCTTTTATCAATTCTTCATTAATCCTTCTTCTTCGTCTTTTAGGTTTAGTAGGTTCTTCTTTTTTTACTTCAACTTTCTTTTCCTCTTGTGGCTGTTTTTTATCTTTATTTAAGAAATATTGCTGTATTTTACCTGCTTCTTCAATAGAGATTTCTCCTCTTATTTTTGCTTCTATCCCTAATTCTTTTGCTAATTCAACAACTTCTTTTGCTTTTAAGCCTATTTCTCTTGCAACTTCTGAAACTTTAATTTTCAAGTAAACTCCTTTTTATGTTTTTTACTATTTCTTTTGATTTTTCTTTATCTAATTTACAAATAGCAGAAATTTTTTTATAAAGATTTTTATTATTTATGCAATTATTACAAATATAAAAGCTCCTGCCAACTCCTTGCCATTTTACAACTTCTTTATCTTTACAATATAATCTATATAAATTCTCTTGCAAAAATCTATTCCTACAATTTATACACATTCTAATCGGTTTTTTCATTTCTAATTATATACTTTTACTCCTATATTATCAAATTGCAAAATCTTAACTGTAAAATCTTTAAAATTATCTCTTAATACATTATAGATACTATAAGCATCATCTTTATAAGCTAAATTAAAAAATGTAGAACCACTGCCACTTAATGTAGACATTAAAGCTCCTTCTCTTAAAGCAATCTCTCGTATTTTAAAAAGTTCTGGAATTGTTTTCATTCTATTTTCTTGATGAATTTTATCTTCTACTATATATCTTAAAATATCAAACTTTTCACTAAAAAAAGCAGCTGTAATCATAGATGAAGAAGATATATTAGTTACTACATCTTTTAAAGAGTAATGAGTTTTTAAAGCCGTTCTACTTTTTTGAGTAGAAATAGTCTTATTAGGAATAACTATTACAGCCCTTAAATTTGTTGGAATAAATTTTTTTAAAAAGACAACTTTCCCTTTTCTTAATTTAGCTACACAAAAACCTCCTAATGTAGCAGGAGTTATATTGTCTGGATGTGATTCATATGAAAAAGCAAGATTAATTATTTTATCTTTTTTATAAGGAACCTGAGCCATTTCATAAGCAGCTGTAATAGCCGCTACAATAACTGCAGAACTACTTCCTAACCCTCTTGAGAGAGGAATTTTATTATTAAATTTAAATTTAAATTTATCTTCTTTTCCTGTTAAATTTTTATAATGTTCACTAAATATTTCAAGAAAAAAGTTTCTCTTTTGACTTTTTAAAAAATCTGCATTTTCTCCATAAATTTCTACATTAGTAGAATTAGCAAATTCAATTTCAATTTCATTTCTTAAATTTAAAGCAAGCCCTAAAGTATCAAATCCTGGCCCTAAATTAGCACTTGTAGCTGGAACTGTAATTAACATCTAACACCTTTAAACAGCTTTTAATACATAAAGAGGTAAATTTTCTTTTGAAAAATCCTCTTTTGTTAAAACTTTAGGCAAAAAAAATTCACCCTCTTTTAATCCTTTCTCTATTGCAATTATACCTTCTTTTTTTATAAAATAGCTATTTCCCACTGCTTTAATAGGAGAATTTTTATTAAAATAAAAAGCATCAGTAGCTAATAAAGTTATATTTCTAGCAATTTCCAAAGTTCTAAAAAAAACATAAGCAAGTTTTATAGACATAAAACTACCCGGCCCTTTTGAATATATAATCGAATCAATTTTATACTTTTTCATTAATTCATCAAAAATCTTAGGCAAGATATCACTTGTAAGACCTTCTTTTTCAATTGCTTCAATAAGTTGATTATCTTTATAAACACCTATTTTCATAGGTTTTGAAATAACTATTGCAACAATATCAACTAAATGCTTTTGCAAGAGCTTTTTCTCCTTTTTCAAAGGTCACTATTTCAAATGCATTCTCTTCAAATACAGCTTTTGTTAAAAAATGATTTAAATGATGTCCACTTGCAAATGCTTTATAAGTTCCTATAAAATTATATCCTAGCAGACTCATATCTCCAATTGCATCTAAAATTTTATGTCTAACAAACTCATCTTCAAATCTTAAAGAATCATTTAATATCTTTTTATCATCTAAAACTATTGCATTTTCTAAACTTCCTCCAAGTGCAAGTCCTATACTTCTTAAATACTGAACCTCTTTTAAAAATCCAAAAGTCCTAGCTCTTGCAATTTCTTTTACAAAATTTTTTGTAGAAAAATCAAAACAATACTTTTGATTTCCAATTATAGGATGAGAAAAATTAATTTCAAAATTAAAACTAATACTCTCACTTGGAGCTAAAATTGCAAATTTATCTTTATCTTCTATTTTTACCTCTCTAGTTATTCTCAAAAACTTTTTTCCTTCTTCTAATTCTTTTATTCCAGCTTCTTGGATCATCATAACAAAACTAATAGCACTTCCATCCATTATAGGGACTTCATCATTATCTAAAACAATTCTTAAATTATCTATTCCAAAAGCATAAATAGCACTCATTAAGTGCTCTATTGTAGACACAACTACTCCATCTTTTCCTATTACAGTAGCCATTTTAGTATCAACTACACTACTATAGTTTAAAGGAATAGAAACTGCCTTATCACTTCTATAAAATACTATTCCTTCATTTGCTTCTAATGGTTCTAGTTTCAATTTAACAGGAACCCCTTTATGTAGACCTATCCCTACAATTTCTATAGGTTTTTGAATAGTTCTTTGTTTCATTTTATTACCTTTTGAACATTTTCACCAAAAAAAGTAATCTCTTCAACTTCTCCTATATTCTCTTCTTTAAATATAATCGTCCCTTTTTTATTTTTTCTAACAACTAAAAAATTACCTCTACACACTACAAATCCTTCATTTTCATCTAAAATTAAAATATTTCCACTACCTACTATTTTTGCTCCGGAATTTATTCTTTTAAGAAAAATTAAATCTTCACTACTTTTTATCTCTTCTCCACTTCTTATTATTCTATCATAAATAATACTGTTTTTTTGAACTTTTACCTCTTTTATCTCCTCTACTATTTTTTCAACTATTTTAAGCTCACCATTACACCCTTTACCATTTTTTACAAGATATTTTAACCCATTATCCTTTAAATAATTTTCTATCTCTTCATTAGGCTCTTCCAATAAAAAATAATTATTTTTAACAAGCTCTATATATTTTGATCTTACTATTTTTTTAACTTCTTCTAAACTTCTTGCCTCCACTACTCTTATATTTCTTTGAATCATTTATTAATAATCCTTTTTGCACTGTTTATAATATCAATAATATTAAGTCTTATCCATCTTTGATCCATCCACTCTTTAGGATTTACTGCCACTCCTTGAATATAAACTCCAAAATGCAAATGATCTCCAAAAACAGCTCCTGTTGAACCAGTTCTTGCTATAACTTCTCTTGGATATATACTATCACCTTCTTTAACTTTAAATACAGAAGTATGAGCATAAAGTGTATAAAGTCCTAATTTATGGTAAATAATTAAAGTATTTCCATAAATTCCTATATATTTTTCAGCTACAACTTTTCCATAATTATTTGCATATATTTTAGAACGTTTAACTTTTGCTAAATCAATTCCTTCATGAATAGCTTGAGAAATCAATTCATTATTATAAAAATATTTTCTATACTCTCCAAAATATGCTCTTACTGCACTACCTGGAAGAGGTTTAAATCTTTTTATAGAAAAAGAATTAATTTGAGATTCATAAATTTTACTTGTAATCTCTCTTATCTTTTCTTCATTCATTTTTCTAACTTTTTCATTTATCTCTTTAAAAATAGAAACTTCATCATTTGGAATAGGAAGTCCCATTTTTTGAAGGACTCTTACTCCAATTGTATCTATAAACCTCTTTGAAAGTTTTATATTAGCTGTTAAATATCTATAATTTCTCCAATAATAAGGGATATGTTCTTTTACAATATTTCCTGCATAATCTTCAGCTACAAGCTCAGCACTGAAACTATCTTCATTTATAGGCCAAGCAATTAATGATACATAATATCCTTTCTTTACAAAAGGAGTTAATTTAAATTTATACTTATTATTCACTAAAATATAAGCATCTTTTAAATTATTATCTGTAACTCTTACAACCGCAGCTGCACTACCTCCTTTTCCAATTGAATAAGAATTATTAATAACTTCTGTTAAAGGTAAAGTTGTATCTACTTGTAAAGTTTCACTTTTTACAGCTTGATTACCTGCAAAAAAATTCCACTTAGAAGTATCTACTGCATCTACTTGAATAATAACACTATTACTTGATATAGTTTTAGGTAAATTTACCTGTAAAGTTATCTCTTTTCCTAAATTATTTCCTGATGCATTTAAAAGCTCTATATGTTTATTTCCTGCAACTGCTACTATTTTATAAGCCTTTATTCCACTATCATCTGTTATTTTTATATCGATTGGTTTTTTTAAATTAGTAAAACCATTTGTTTTTATTTCAATTTTTGGAGGATTTTTCTCAAATATAGGAGAAAAATACACAAAAGCTGGCACTCCAACAATAGCTAATAAAATTACTAAAAATATAAATTTTTTCATTTCTCTCCTTTAAGTATTTCTTTTAAATCATTTTTTAACATCTCTTTTACTTTATTAAAATCAAATTCATCTTTTATAGTAGCCCCTGCAGCTCTTATATGACCACCTCCTCCATATTTCACTGCAATTTTACTAACATCTGCATAATTTTTACTTCTAAAAGAAATTTTTATACCTTCATCATCTTCTCTTAACATACAAGCAATTTCAACAGTAGCTATTGCTCTTACACTATTTACGATAGTATCAGTATCCTCTTTTATAGCTCCTGTTATCTCAAGCATCTCTTTTGTTACCTCAACAAACGCTACTTTTCCTTCACAACACAATTCTATTGTATCATACGCTTTTGCAAGGAGTCTTAAACGAGATAGTCTATCTCTTTGATAAAGCATTTTAGAGATAAAATCTGGCTTAACTCCACATCTTACTAAATCAGCTGCAACTTCAAATACTTTATCATTTACACTTTCATATTGAAAATTTCCTGTATCAGTAACAAGTGCTGTATATATACAAATAGCACTCTCTTTTAAAATCTCTATACCATTTTCTTTAAGAATATCATATACTACTTGAGAAGTTGAAGCATAATTGGGTTTTATTAAATTTATATCTCCATAATTTGTATTTGATATATGATGGTCAATATTTATTAAAAAATCTGGTCTTTTTTCAATTCCTAACCTATCAAAACTTCCACAATCAAAACTTATCATTAAATCTATTTTGTTAGGAAGCTTATTTACAACCTTATCAAAATTTGGCAAAAAATCTAAATAACTTGGTAAATCTTTAGTAGCGTTAAATACACTAACTTTTTTACCCATTTTTTTTAAAATAGGATATAAACTTAAACTACTTCCTAAAGCATCTCCATCAGGATTGATATGTGATACTAAAACAATATTATCAGCTTCTTCTATTTTTTTCCAAATCTTTTTCATTTTTTACCTTCTATAAAAAATATTATAAAATTTTATTAAAGCCCTTAAACTCCACTAAAAAAATCTAAGAGAAATAATTATACCATATCTTACTTTATTGTAATCTTACACAATATATGCCAAATTAATATTTTATAATTTTACAATTTTTGCACCAAATCCTCCCATATTTAAAGGAGCATCTTTAAATTCTTTTACTAATGGATGGTTTTTTAATAGCTCTGTTACGCCTTTTGCTAAAATTCCTTTTCCCATACCATGATATATCCAAACTTCTTCAAGTCCAGCAAGTGCTGCTTTATTTAAAAACTCTTCTGTTTTTTCAAGAGCTTCTTCAAGTCTTAATCCATGAAGATCAAGTTTTACATCTATTTTTGTAGGTTTTGGTTTTATTATTTGTGCTTTTTTCTTTTTGGGAAGTTTATATAATTCTAACATATTTTTATTAACCCAAAGTTTTTTTCCATCAATTTCTATTAAAGCGTTTTTTCCTTTTATGTCTAAAACTTCTCCTACAGAAGTTAAATATTTTACAATATCACCTTTTTTAAATTCTTTTATCTCTTTTTGTTCTATTTTTATTTTTGATTTTAGCTTATGAGCTTCATTTAAAGCCTTATGAGCCTCTTTTGTTGTTTTAGCTTTTATTGCTTCTTTTGCTTTCTCTATTGCTTCATTATACTCTTTTAGGAGTTTTTCTTTCTCTTTTTCAATTTCTTTGTTAAACTCTTCTTTTTGAGCTTTTAGAGTAAATTTTAACTCTTCAATTTCTTTTATTTTGTTTTCCAATTCTTTAATTTTTTGCTTTTGTTGAAATTCAAGTTCTGTTGATTTTTCTATTAAAACATCGAGTTTTTCTAAATCTTCACTATACTCTTTTTTTGCTTTTTGAATAATATTAAAAGGAATTCCATATCTTTTAGCAGTTTCAAATGCATAACTTTTTCCAATTGTTCCTTTTATAAACTCAAAAGTTGGTTTTTGCTGTTTTTCGTCATATATAGCTGCAAGTAATTCTACTTCTTCATTTTGAGCAAGTAAAGTTGCAAGTCTTTTATGATGAGTTGTAATTACTATTCTATTTTTTTTCATAATCTCTTCTATAATTACTTTAAAAAGAGTGGCTGCTTCATTAGCATCTGTTCCAAGTTCTATTTCATCTACTCCGATTAAAATGTTTTCTTTAAAGAATATATTTTTAAACTCTTTTATTCTTCCTGCAAAAGTAGAAATATCATTTTTTACATTTTGAGGGTCTTCTATAATAGGAGCAATTTCTTTAAATTGAGGAATTATTCCTTCTTTTATTTTCATAGGAAGCATATATTTTGCCATAAAAGCAGCACTTAAAATAGATTTTAATAGCATTGTTTTTCCACCTGCATTTACTCCTGTTATGATTAAAACTTGTTTTTCCCATTCTAAATCAATTGGTTTACACTCTTTTAAAGCTGGATGACAAAACGATTTGAGTTTAAATATTTTACTTTTTTGTGGGATAATAAATTCTAAATTTTCATTTTTAGCTAAAAATATTCTTGCTTGAATTGAGTCAAATATATCAAACTCTTTATTTATAAATTCTAAAAATTTTGTCCATTTTCTTAAAATATTTGAAAAATCTTTTGCTATTTTATAAAGGATTTCTTCTTTTTTACTTTCTAATTCATCAAGTTTTCTTTTTAATTTATCAATTCCTCGTGGAAATACATAAAAAAATCCAGAATTACTTCTACCTAATATTTCAGCATCTAAAACAGAATTAAATCCTCCTCTAACAAGTAAAGTCTCTTCATTTGAGTGAAGATGTATTTGTTTATCCACTAAGAAAGGTTCTAATTTTTTAGAATTTATATATTTATACAATTGCTGTCTTATTAGACTTTTTGTCTCTTTTATTTTTTCGTTTATTAAGTCAATATCTTCAAATCCTATTACTTCACCTTTTTCATTGTAATGAGAAGAAATATTTTGTATATCTTGTGGAATTACTATTTTATCAAACCACTCTTTTAAATCTTGCCAATTTCTAGATTTTAAGTATTGAAAATATCTTATTACTTTTATAAATTCAAAAATTTGTTTATGAGATAATATTCCAAATTTTTTAAGATGAATAATTTCTGTATCTAGATTTTGAACTTTAGGAGGAGATGAAAAATTTTTATTTTGCAGTTTTTGTAAATATTTAAATAAAACGTTAATATCGCCTTGAATTTTATAATCTTTTTCTCTTGCAAATAAAGAATATAATCTATTGGCATAATCTTGCAAATCAAGTTTATTAATCATCTCTTTCCTTAACGAATAAAATCTATATATTCATTTTTATATTTAACGTAATTTTGGGCATTTTGATAAATTTTTTCTATTTCTTCATCAGTTAATGTTCTTACTACTTTAGCAGGAGAGCCTAAAATTAAACTTCTTGGTGGAAATTTTTTTCCTCCGGTTACTAATGCTCCAGCACCAACTATACTCTCTTCTTCTATTTCTGCTCCATCTAAAATAGTAGCACTCATTCCAATTAAACAAGCATTTCCTATTTTACAACCATGAAGCATAACTCTATGAGCAATAGTTACATCATCTCCAATAATAGTTGGAAATCCATCTCCTATTTTCTTTTCTTTTTTAAAATGAGTAACGTGAATCATACTTAAATCTTGAATAGATGTTCTTTTTCCTATTTTTATATAGTGTACGTCTCCTCTTACTACACATCCAAACCAAATACTGCTATCTTCTCCTATTTCTACATCTCCTATAATATCTGCACTTGGGGCAATCCATGCTGAAGAAGCGATTTTAGGAAAAGAGTCTTTATATTTTAAAATCATTTAATTTCCTTAATTTTTTTTGTAATTATACGATAATATATTTGATATAATTTAACAAAAAAGGAAAAGAGATGAAAAAAATTTTATTTGTTTTAATAGCAGTTTTTGCATTCGCTCAAGTAAAAAATGATCAATATTTTATAGGAGTAGGAGCTGGAAAATTTAAAGGAAACGATTCTTATTCAATTTTCGATATGAGAGTAGGTTATTATTTTTATGACCCTAACATTTATAAAATTAATAATAGAGTTTATGTAGAAGGCTCTTACATAAAAGATGACAATGCAGATAGGTATTTAATAGGAGATATCAAGCTTGATTGGGTTAAAAACAATGAAACTTTTTCTCCTTTTGTAGGAATCAATACAGGAATTAACTATTATAAAAATAATACTAGCCAAACATTTGGAACATGGGGATTTGAAGTGGGAGTAATAGCAAATTTAACTAACGTATTTGAAGTAGAAGCAGAATTTACTTATAGAAAACCTTATGAAAAAAGAGAGGCTTTTAAAGCTCAAAAAATAGGCACCATTAATTTTAATATAAGTTTTTAAACAATTTTAAATTGAATGTTGGATAAAAATATTTATAAAAAAAAGAAAAACTAATAATAGCGTCGTTTCTTTTTTTTACTATTTACACTTTTTAAAAGTCTTTTTGCTTCTTTTATGCTTTTTCCTATTTTCTCTTTAGAAGATTCATCTTTAAAAAGTAAAGTTGCAAACTTAGTAGCAATAGTAAATAAATCATATTCATTTTGTAAACTCTCTACTATTTCTATAGATTTTGCACTTGGATTAATATATGAAATTTCATCTAAAAATTTTTTAATCTCTTTATTTTTTATATCTTCTAAAGAAGGAATCTCTTTTAATGTTAATTTAGCAATTTTTTGAATCTTATTTAAAGCTCTAAACTCATGAGGAGTCACAAGAGAAACAGCCATACCCTCTTTTCCAGCTCTTCCTGTTCTTCCGATTCTGTGAACATAACTATCAACATCTAAAGGCAAATGATAATTAAAAACATGAGTTACATCATTTACATCAAGCCCTCTTGCCGCTACATCAGTAGCTACTAAAATTTCTATTTTAGAAGATTTAAAATCTTTTATTACTTCTTCTCTTCTTTTTTGTTCAATATCTCCATGAAGTGCTCTTGCATTATATCCTATACCATTTAAAAAGCTTGCAACCTCATCTGTATCTTTTTTAGTTCTACAAAACACTATAGCCTTTTTAGGATTTTTAAAATCAATCAATCTTATTAAAGCATCGTTTCTTTCATATTCATCTATTACATAAAAAAACTCTTTTATATTTTCATTTGTTACTTGTTTTTTTGTAATTTTTACAAACTCAGGCGATTTTAAAATAGTTTTAGCAAGATTTAAAATCTCTTTTGGCATAGTAGCACTAAAAAGAAGCGTTTGTCTATTAGAAGGAATAAATTTAAAAATTTCTCTTATATCATCTAAAAATCCCATATCAAGCATTTCATCCGCTTCATCTAATACAACAAATGAAGGATTTATTTCAATTCCTTTTTTTAACAAATCTATAAGTCTTCCGGGAGTTGCTACTATTACTTGAGAAGATTTTATGTGTTTAATTTGTCTATTATAACTACTTCCTCCATATACAGTAGCAGTATGAATACCTAAATATTTTCCAAATCTAAAAATTTCTTCACTTACTTGAATAGCAAGCTCTCTTGTAGGTGTAATTATTAAAGCTTTTTTACCTTTTAGCATATCTAAAATAGGTAATCCAAAAGCTGCCGTTTTTCCTGTACCTGTTTGAGCTTGAGCTACTATATCTTTTCCCTCTAAAATTAAAGGAATTGCTTTTTCTTGAATTAATGAAGGTGTTTCAAAACCTATCTCTTTTAATCTTTTCAAAATATTATCACTTAATCCTAAATCTTTAAAATTCATTTTTTTTATCCTTTAAATATAATTAATGACAGTAAAGCTTATAATTTAAATAGGTATTTTTAAAGTAAGGAGGATAGGGAATTGTTACAGAGAAAAATTTAGTTTCTTCTACATTCATTCCATTTTTAATAATAATTTTTGTTGATTTTACAGTATTTGGCTTATTATCCTTTTTTTTACTTCCAAATAAGTCAAATCCCCCTGATTTAAAAAAATTTCCTTTTTGGAAACCTCCTCCCCATCCATTATTTACAAGCTTAATTTCAAGTTTACAATAATTAATCTTAAACTTACCTATATTCTTTACTTTACCTTTTAAAACTAAAGTTTCATTTAATAAAACTCTTCTTTGCTTTACTTCCAGTAATTTAGCTTTTTTTGTATATTTTTCTAATACAATAAGCCCTAACACAGCTCCAAAAGCAGTTACTAAAAAAGAAGCAAAAACCATACTAAGAAGAAGTTTAATATTATTTTGTGAAGCTTTTACAGATAAAACTACCAAAAAAATAAACAGCAATAAAAAAAATACAATATCAAGCCAATGCAATATTGTAAAATAAGGAAGTCTCATTTATTTCTATTCCTTTTTTCTTCTATACCACTAACACCTTCTCTTCTTTTAAGTTCATTTAAAATTGCTTCAGGATGAATATTTTTATAAGCAAGAGCTATTAATGTATGAAATGCTAAATCAGCCGCTTCATAAATAATTTCTTCTTTATTATCATCCTTAACAGCACAAATAAACTCTCCGGCTTCTTCTGCAACTTTTTTTAAAATAGAATTTTCCCCTTTTGTATACAAAGAAGCCACATAAGAAGTTTTTGCATCTTTATTCTTTCTATCAAGAAGAGTATGATAGAGCTTATCAATAAAATTATACTCTATTTCTTTTTCTTTGTCTATAACAATTTCTTGAGTATCAAGTTTTGTAAAAAAGCAACTTTTTCTACCAGTATGACAAGCCACTCCATTTTGTTTTACTTTAAGTAAAATCGTATCGTTATCACAATCTATTAAAATCTCTTTTACTTCTTGAGTATGCCCACTACTTTCTCCTTTTTTCCAAATTTTATTTCTACTTCTTGAAAAATAATGAGCATATCCTGTTTCTTGAGTAAGTTTTAAGGCTTCTTCATTCATATAAGCAAGCATCAAAACTTCATTAGTATCAATATCCTGAACAACAACGGGAACTAACCCCCCGTTTTTATTAAAATCAACTTTCACGGCTAAGCTTTATT
>CAZEOW010000005.1:0-23004 GCA_964514005.1 uncultured Nautiliales bacterium | reverse complement strand
TTCTTTGCTTTATTTGCATTTACATTAATTATATTAATGGTTCCCGGTTTTGCAATGCTTGAAGCCGGACTTGTTCGAACAAAAAATGTAACAACAGTTTTAACAGTAAACACTATGATTTATATTGTGGCAAGTTTAGTATTCTTTTTATGGGGATATACATTGGCATTTGGCAAATGGGACTCAAGTAGTATGAGTATGTATGCTGCTTTTCTTTTTCAAATGGCATTTGTTGGAAAAACTGTAAATATTATGAGCGGAGGGGTGAGTGAAAGAACAAAAATAATTCCTCTTGCAATCTTTACAATTTTTATGGCAGGACTTATCTATCCTCTCGTAGTTAACTGGACATGGGGTGCAAATATGCTCAGTGGAACTATCCTTGATATTTCTTCAATGCATGATTTAGCAGGAAGCAGTGTAATCCATTCAACAGGTGCATGGGCACTGCTTGCTGCTATTTTAATTATAGGCCCTAGAAAAGGAAGATATACTAAAGATGGAAGAGTAAGAGTAATTCCTGCAAGCAATATTCCATTAGTAGTTCTTGGTGCATTTTTACTTTGGATTGGTTGGTTCGGATTTAATGGAGGAAGTGTTGGAAGTATTTCAAGTAAAGAGAATGCAGACACTGTAGCACTTGTTGTAATGAATACTAATAATGCCGGGCTTATAGGTGGTCTGGTTGTAATGATTTTAAGTTATTTAACTTATAAAAAATTTGATATTACTATGATTTTAAATGGTGCTTTAGGAGGACTTGTAGCAATTACAGCAGGTGCTGATGTTGTAAGCTCTTATGCAGCACTTATTATAGGAGCAATAGGAGGAGCTTTGGTATTTTATGCAGTTCCATTTTTTGATAAACTAAAAATAGATGACCCTGTAGGTGCTTTATCAGTTCATTTGGTAAACGGTATTTGGGGAACAATTGCTACTGGAATTTGGGGAAATGGTATAAACTTAATGGCTCAAATTAAAGGAATAGTTGTTATAGGAATTTTTGCATTTATATCTTCATTTATTGTAATCTACCTTATTAATAGAATTATTAAATTTAGAATTAATGAAGACAATGAAATTGAAGGATTAGATTATACAGAATGTGGTATAGAAAGCTATCCTGAATTTAGAAAATCTATCTAATCTTTCTTTTTCTTTTTTAAAAAAAAGAAGAAGAATTAAAGGGCAGCTTTAGCTTTTTGTACTATTTGAGCAAATACCTCTGGTTCATTCATTGCAAGGTCTGCAAGAATTTTTCTATCAAGTTCAATTCCAGCTTTTTTAAGCCCATTAATAAATCTTGAATAACTTATATCATTTAATCTACAAGCTGCATTAATTCTTACAATCCATAATCTTCTAAAATCTCTTTTTCTTTGCTTTCTATCTCTAAAAGCATATACTAAACTTCTTTCAATTTGTTCTTTTGCTTTTCTAAAATGTTTTCTTCTACCAGAGTAAAAGCCTTTTGCCATTTTTAAAATTTTTTTATGTCTTCTTCTTCTTACTGTTCCTGTTTTTACTCTCATTTATATCTCCTTTTATTTTTGGCGTGCAACTTTTGCAACTTAACGCTTATGCGTGAGGCTTTTGCCTACTTAGCCACTACTACTTCTACACTATCCTGCTAACATTTCCTTAACAGCTTTTAAGTTTGTTTTATGAACATATTTTGGGGCTCTTAAATTTCTTTTTCTTTTTGGTGATTTTTTAGTTAGGATATGGCTTCTAAATGCCGCTTTTCTTTTTACTTTACCACTTTTTTTTACTTTAAATCTTTTAGCCGCCCCTCTATTTGTTTTCATTTTAGGCATAAGCTTCTCCTTTTTTAATTTAGAGTGAGAATTATAACATAATTTTGATAAAATAATAAAAAAGGGGTTTGTATGAATTTAGAAAACTATTATGATAAATGCTGTTTTAAAGAATTAGAAGAGATTTACAATCTTCCTTTATCAAATATAATAAATTTTATGCATAAGTGCCATTTAAAAACATTTTACATAACACACGAAAAAAAACCAATTTATATTTTTACAATTTCTGATATGATGGAAATATTCTCAAAAAATCAATTAAGTAAAACCATACTTGAGTATATAAAAGAAAATCCAAAAAAATTACATTCAATAGATATTCAAAAAAACATAATAGATGCATACTATTTTTTAAGAAGTCTAAAAATAAATCAAGCTCCTGTTGTAAAAAATGAAAAACTAATAGGCGAAATAAACTTTAAAATAATTAGTGCTAAAATAGCAGATATCGCAATAAAAGATACTTTAACAAACTTATACAACAAAGAATATTTTGATGTATTAATAAATACATATAAAAATTTTGATAAACCAATTGGAATTATATTTATAAAGCTGCAAAATATAAACATTATAGAAGACTTTTATGGATTAGATATTGCAAACGATTTAATAAAACTTTATGCAAAAACAACAAGAAACAAAGTAAGAGATATAGATTTTACATTTAAAATAGATAACACTATAAGAATTTTGACATTTAACAATTTAAAAATTACACAAAAAATTGCAAACAGAATAAAAAATGCTTTAGAAAAGTTAGAAATAAACGGAATCTCTATTAATTTTGAAGTTTCATTTACAAGCATTCCAGAAGAGGAAGATAATATCTTTATTGCAATTGAAAAATTAAATCATTAATTAAAAGGGACTAAAGCACTTCCCCACGTAAATCCTCCTCCAAACGCATCAAGAAGCATTATATCACCTTTTTTTAATCTCCCTTCTTTATACATATCATATATAGCCATTGGAATTGATGCTGAAGAAGTATTTCCATATTTTTGAACAGTTAAAACAGATTTTTCAGAAGGCATTTTTATAGCTCTTGCAACTGCATCTATAATTCTATAATTAGCTTGATGAGGGATAAACCAGTCTATATCATCACTTGTCATACTATTTCTTAATAAAATATCTCTTACACTTTGAGAAAGAGTTTTAACAGCTACTTTAAAAGTTTCATTTCCTTTCATTTCAAGATATATTCTATCAGTATCACACCCATACTTTACCCCTCTTCCAGGTGTGATTAAATAATCTTGATATTCTCCATTTGCATTAATATCAATATCAATTATTGCTTCTTTTTTATCCTCAGTAGCACTAATTATAGCAGCACCCGCTCCATCTCCAAATAAAACACAAGTAGTTCTATCTTTCCAATTAACTATTTTACTAAGAGTTTCAGCTCCAATAATTAAAATATTTTTAAATGTATTACTTTCCACAAAAGCTTTTGCTTGAGCTAAAGCATATATAAAACCAGTACACGCTGCACTTATATCTACTGCTGGAACTATCAAACCAAGTTTATTTGCAACAACAGCTGCAGTCGATGGCATTGTAAAATAATCTGGAGTAATTGTAGCTACAATTATCATATCTATATCTTCTAATTTAACTGAAGAATTCTTAATAGCTTCAAGTGCTGCTTTATACGCCAAATCACTTGTTACTTCATCTTCTACTATATGTCTTGTTTTAATACCTGTTCTTTTTGTAATCCATTCATCACTTGTATCAACAATTTTCTCTAAATCTTCATTTGTTAAAATTTTCTTAGGAACATACGCACCAATCCCATTAAATTTAGCATACATTAATGAACCTTTAACGACTCTTTAATTTTTTCAGTTACATCATTGTCAATATATCTTATAGCCTGAAAAATAGCATTCTTTATAGCTTTAGAATTGCTTTTTCCATGACTAATAATCACACATCCATCCACTCCCAGCAAAGGTGCTCCACCATACTCAGCATAATCTGTTGCTTTTTTTAAACCCTTAAATACTGGCTTTAGTAAAAGAGCTCCAATTTTTTGCAAAATTCCAGATTTTATTACTTCATCTTTTATCAATTTCGAAATAGTATCAGCTACACCTTCACTTGTTTTTAAAACAATATTACCTATAAAACCATCTGTTACTATTACCTCTACTTCACCTTTAAATATATCTCCACCTTCTACATTTCCTATAAAATTTTCAAATTTTTCTTCTAAAATCAAAAAAGCTTCTTTTGTAACAGAGTTTCCTTTACTTTTTTCTTCTCCATTACTTAAAAGACCTATTTTAGGGGTTTTAGTATTTAACACAACTTTTGCATAAACTTCACCCATTAAGGCAAATTGATATAAATTCTCAGCAGTAGAATCTACATTAGCTCCTACATCTAATAACAATGAATACTTTCTTTTTATAGTAGGCATAAAAGTTACAATTGCCGGTCTTTTTATACCTTTTATTCTACCAATCCTAAGAGTTGCTAAGCTCATAGTAGCACCACTATGACCAGCCGAAACAACTCCATCTACTTCTTTATTTTTTAAAAGCTCTATAGATTTATAAATAGTGGATTCTTTTCTTTTCAAAGCTTCAGTAGCACTCTCATCCATCTTAATTATATCTTCACTATTTATAAATCTAACTTTAGAGTGAAATTTTTGAGGCAAAAGCTTTTTTATAATATCTTCTTTTCCTACTAGATAAGGAATAAAATCCTTTCTTTCTAATGCTTTAGCAACTCCTTCAACAATAGGTTCGGGACCAAAGTCCCCTCCCATCGCATCAATTGCTATTTTCATTAATATTCACCACAACTTGGACATACTCTATGAGGTCTTTTATAAGCACCACAATGTTTACATTTTACTACAGCACTTAATTTAATTTTATAATGAGTTCTTCTCTTTGCCGCTCTTGTTTTAGAATTTCTTCTCTTAGGAACTGCCATTTTTTCTCCTTAAAATTCTTTATTAAATTCTTCTTCTTGACACTTAGGACAAATATTATAATCACTCTTAATAGATTCTATTTCACTTTTTAAAAACTCTTCTAAATCATATTTATCCATCTCAATTATATCATACTTTGCATCAAAGCCTTCATAAGGAGGCTTTACTATTTTTACATTTATCTCTTCTTTTATCTCTTTATCAAACTCTTCAAGGCATTTTATACATTCAACTTTTACTTTTCCTTCTAAAATACCTTTTACAATAAATCCATCTCTTACTTTCTCAGATTCACCAATTAAAGATAGCTCTTCTACCTTTTTATCTACTTTCAATTATAAAATCTCCCTTTCACTAAAGAAAAATGCAATCTCTTTTTTTGCATTTTCAAGAGAATCACTTCCATGAACTGCATTTGCTTCAATACTTTCTGCAAAATCTGCTCTAATTGTTCCAGGAGCTGCTTTTTGAGGGTCTGTTGCTCCCATTAATTCTCTATTTTTTGCTACTGCATTTTCACCTTCAAGAACCATAACTACAACAGGTCCACTACTCATGTATTCACATAAATCGTTAAAAAATGGTCTTTCTTTGTGAACTTCATAAAATTTAGCAGCATCTTCTTTTGTTAATTTTATTTTTTTCATTGCAGCTATTCTTAAACCATTACTTTCAAATCTATCTATAATTTTACCTATAACATTTTTTGCCACTGCATCAGGTTTAATAATTGAAAGAGTTTTTTCCATTTTTTCTCTCCTTAATTTTTTAGAGAGGTATTATATCAAATTTTGAAGTAAAAAGAGGAAGAAAAGAAGATTATTCGATTACAGGTTCTCCAGCTTCTCCTCTACCTTCAGCACAAGTTTGTCCTTCTTGACACTCATCCCAAACTATACATCCCTCAGTTGGACAAGCTTCTGCACATGCAGGAGTATCAAAATATCCTACACACTCAACACATTTATCAGGATATACATAATAAATTTCTTCTCCTGTTGGGTTTTCGCTATCATCAACAATTGCTTCTACTGGACACTCATCTATACACGCACCACAATTAATACAAATATCTGTAATTTTTACAGCCATTTTAACTCCTTTTTTTATTTTGAGATTAAAAATATATCATTTATTCCTTAAGCTTTCCTTAAAAATACGCTAACTAAATGCTTTAACGAGGATATTTAGTCAGTGCCAAAAACTTTTTAAAAAGCTTTAAAATCATCCAATAAATCTGGTCTATGGAATTTAGTTTTAAAATAAGCTGTTATTTTTTTCCACTTATTAATTAATTTATGATTTCCGCTTTTTAATATTAAAGGAGCATTTGAAGTTTTTGAAAAATTTGGAGCTTCTAATAAATTATCTTCAAAACTCTCTTCTTTTAAAGAATTCATATTACCTAAAACTCCTTCTATATTTCTACTAATAGCATCACTAATTATAAGAGCAGCTAATTCTCCTCCAGTTAAAATATAATCCCCTATACTTAAAACCTCATCAGCAAATTCTTCTATTAAAGATTCATCAAATCCTTCATATCTACCACACACAAAAGCTATAGATTCTTCTTTGGCTAACCTTATTGCATCTTTTTGAGTAAATTTCTTTGCAACGGGAGTAAGAAAAATAACTCTTATATTAGCATATCTCTTTTTTACATCAATTAATGCCTCTTTTAAAGCTTTATTATCTATAATCATTCCAGCTCCACCACCTACAAGAGGAGTATCTATACGCTTATGCTTATTTTTAGAAAAATCCCTAAAATTAATAAATTCAACCTCTATAAGACGATTTTCTATAGCTCTTTTTAAAATAGAGTCTTTAAAATAACATTCCATTAAATTAGGGAAAATAGTAAGAAAAATAAATTTCATTTTAAAGATTCTAAAATATCAAAAGCACCTTGTGCTTCCATTTTCTTATTTTTTATATCTACACTTTTTATATGTCTTTTAAAATCTATCATAAATCTTTTGGGATACCCTTTTTTTATAAGTTTGTCATCTGTAAAAATTAAAAGATAATCAACATCTGCTCTTTGTATATCCTTTACTTTTCCAAGTCTTTTACCATTCTCATAAACTTTACAACCTATTATATCAAACCAAAAATACTCATTCTCATCTAAAGAAAGCTCTTTTCTTGTATTTTCAATAGTAGAGTATAACTTTCTATTTGTCAGAAGTTTAGCTTTTTCAGGAGTATCATATCCTTTAAATTTAATTAAACCTCTTTTTAAATCAAGATTTTCTATTGTCAGATTAATTTTATCAGATTCAAAAGTTTTCCCTGGCTGAAATTGAGAAGGAAAATCAGTAAGAAGGTGGATTTTTTGCCACCCTTTTATTCCGTAAGTTTTACCTATTTTAGCTATTGCTATTTTTTCACTCTTCATAGGCTTTTACTGTTATTTTATAATTTTTATTCTCTTTTGCCCTACAACCGCTAATAACAGTTTTTATAGCCCTTACCATACTACCATCTTTTCCTATTAATCTACTTACATCTGCTTTTTTAGCAATAACTATAATTTCATAAAATTCATTTCTTCCTCTTACTCTCACTTTAACATATTCAGGCTCAAATGCTAAAAGTTTTGCATACTCTTCTACAAATTGAACTACCAAATTAAGCTTCCTCAACTATTTTTTTAAGTTTTTCAACTCTTTCACTCATTTTAGCTCCAACACTTAACCAATAATTAAGCCTATCCATATCAATTTTAACAGTTAAAGGTTCTGTCATTGGATTATAATATCCTATTGATTCAATCCAGCCAGAATCTCTTCTTTTTCTACTATCAGTTACTACTATTCTATAAAAAGGTCTTTTTTTTCTACCAAATCTTGCAAGTCTGATTTTTACCACTTTTACTCCTTTTTTCTATTTTATTCTCCCTCCCAAACCTAAACCCTATTCAAAATAATTCAGAATTTTAATATATTATTTAGGAAAATTCAAGCCTTTTGTCATCTTCATAAGCTCGTTTAAATTAGGAATTTTTTTACCTGCAAATTTTTTTGCCATTTTAGCTGCATTTTGAAACTGTTTATTAATTCTATTAACTTCTTGAACACTAATTCCAGCTCCCTTTGCTATTCTTCTTCTTCTACTTGCACTCTCTTTAATAAGTTGAGGATTAGCTCTCTCTTTTGGAGTCATTGAATTAATCATAGCTTTTATTTTTTTAATTTCACTTGAATTTTCTAAATCTATATCATCTAAATGTTTAAGCATTCCTCCCATTCCCGGAATCATACTCAAAAGATTTTTCATACTTCCTAATTTTTTCATCTGTTCAAGCTGATTTAAAAAATCCTCATAATTAAACTGCCCTTTTTTAATTTTTTTAGTAAGTTTTTTTGCCTCTTTTTCATCAATAATAGTACTTGTTTTTTCAACTAATCCTTCAATATCCCCTGCCCCCATTATACGACTAACTATTCTATCCGGAACAAAAACTTCTAAATCTGGAATTTTTTCTCCACTTCCTATAAATCTTAGAGGTTTACCTACTTGATGAGCAATACTTAAAGCAACTCCACCTTTTGAATCTCCATCATATTTAGTAAGGATAACTCCTGTAATATCAAGTAAAGAGTCAAACTGCTTAGCAGTATTTAAAGCATCTTTACCTGTTAAAGAATCTGCTACATAAAATATTTCATCTGGGGTTAAAGTTTTTTTCATTCTTTTTAATTCATTCATTAACTCTTCATCAATAGCTAAACGTCCAGCAGTATCCACTAAAACTACATCATAATATTTTTCTTTTGCAAACTCTACTCCATTTTTTGCGACTTCCACTGCATCTTTTGCATTATCTTCATAATATATATCTAAATCATTCTGTGCTGCTAACTGTTTTAATTGTTCAACCGCAGCAAGTCTTTGCAAATCAGCTGCTACCATTAAAACCTTTTTTTTCTTAAGCTTTAAATAATAAGCAAGTTTAGCAGTAGTAGTAGTTTTCCCACTTCCTTGAAGACCAGTCATTAAAACTACTGTAGGAGGATTATTTGAGTATACAAATCCATAATTTCCTGGTGCAGTTAAGATTTTAGTTAAAGCATCTTCTAATGCTTTTAAAAAGCTTCCTCTTCCTATTCCATTTTTTTTAGTTTCAAGTTCAACTTCTTTTAATAAATCTTTTACAACTTTAAAATGAACATCTGCTTTTAAAAGATTTTTTTTAAGTTCATCTAAAGCTTTTTTTAATGCCTTTTCATCATCTTTCATTCTAAGTTTATTTAAAGCACTTTTTAATCCATCTCCTATTCTCTCAAACATTATCTCCCTTTTTTACGTTTACTATTAAGTTCTTCTTGCATAACAAAGTCTCTTGGTTCCTCACTTATGAAATTATAATCAAAAATTTTAAATTTATGATGATGAAGCATTACTCTTTTAAATGGTTCACCTCCATATTTTTCATCTCCTAAAATAGGATGATTAATATATTTTAAATGAGCTCTTATTTGATGAGTTTTTCCTGTATGAATAATAGCCTTTATTTTAGATTTTGTTCTAAAAGCTAAAATAGGTTCAATCTCTGTAATAGCTTCTTCTCCATCTCCTCTTACTTTAGCAAAAGCTCCTCTTTTAGTTTTAAAAACTTTTATAGGAACATCTATTTTCATACCTTCAGCTACTATTCCTTTAACCCATACTATATACTCTTTATAAACATTTTTCTTTTTAAATTCTTCTATAGCCTTTTTTCTAAACTCTTCATTTTTAGTTAAAACAAGTATTCCACTTGTCTCTTTATCAAGTCTGTGTAAAAGAGGATATTTAAATTTCTTAGAAATTTCTTCAGATGTAATAAAAGGAGGTTTATCTACCACTAATATATTCTCATCTTCAAATATCTTTTTAATTTCAGGAACTTCTATAACTTTAAACCTAGTATTTTCTGGCAAAAGTCCCCTTGCTATTTTTATTTTTTTATCTCTTGCATAAACAAGACCTCTATCAATCAATTCTTTTGCAGCTCTATTAGAGATGCCTTCTTGTTTGGCAAGAAGAATATAAGCTTTTTCCACTAAAAATCCTTTTTTTTAAAAATTATATCAAAACTATTACAAATCGTAATAAATCCCTATTCATTAACATTTCTTTTAATACAAAATTCATCTATTATTTAGTTATAATAAATGTTTGTAAAAAAACTTTTCAAAAAGGAGACAATAAATGAAAAAAGTTATGTTATCAAGTGTTATAATTGCTTCTTTATTTGCATCTAATACAGATTTAGAAGCAAAGATAAAATCTCTTGAAAATCAATTAAAAGAATTAAAATCTCAAGTTCAATCTCAAGATGAAAGATATTATTCAAAAGTTGCCCCTGTTGTATCAAATACAAAAATATTTTGGCACTACGATTTAAGATCGAGTGTAGATTATTTGTATTATGAAACAAAAAATGATAAACTCAATAACGTAGTGTTTTCAAATAGAGTAATTCTTACAGGATTATACAAAGCAAGTGATGAATTAAAAGCTACTTTAAAAATTTCAGCTAACTCTTTATATGGAATGAACGGTGCAGTAGCTAACTCTCCAAATAACAATATTTCATGGGTAGCAAATGAAACTGCTGATGATACAAATATAAGAATTAAAGAAGCTTTCTTTAACTATTTCTTTGGTGATGGATATATGATTAGTGCTGGTAGAAGACCTTCTACAAATGGTTATCCTGCAAACTTAAGAGAAGGAGACACTCCAGAGAGTCCGGTAGCTCATCTTGTAAATATGGAATTTGATGGTATTAGTTTTTGGATTCAAAATGCAAAATTTGCAGACCTTAG
Organism: uncultured Nautiliales bacterium; assembly: GCA_964514005.1. GTDB lineage: Bacteria > Campylobacterota > Campylobacteria > Campylobacterales > Nautiliaceae > CAZEOW01. The sequence goes on along the minus strand of CAZEOW010000005.1, from coordinate 12,403 downwards.
TGAATCTTTCGAAGATTGGGGTACAAACTTAAAATTTTGTTTTGGTAGAGGTTATTCAAGTTCTGTTGGAAAATGGAATAAAAATCCAGCTTACTCAAAAGATACTTTAAACAATACTGATTTTGGAGGATTTTTACTTGTTCCTTATAATAATGGTCAATACTCTGTATGGAGTGAAACAATTTTTGCATGGAATATGAAAGGTTATGCATCATTAAATGATTATAAAAACAACATAATGAGTGATTTAGGAAGCTATTTTGGAGAAAATCTTATCTTTAAAGCAGATGGAGTAGGAGATGGAATTAGCGATTTCTTAGATGATACAAAAGCATTTATCTCTTTTGCATTTTCAAGAACAAGTCCTGGAAAAACTAAACAGATGTTAGGTTCAAATAGTAGCAAAAATGGTTATTCTCTATGGATAGGTGCAGATATGCCTGCTAATGAAGATGGTGATAGATTTGGAGTAAATTTAGTATTAGGAAGTAAATATTGGAAAAGTATGACTTATGGAGAAGATACTTTAGCAGGAAGCATAGCAGCTGTAAGAGGACAAGCAATAGATGCTTACTATATTCACGAAATTATTCCTCATTTAACAACAAACTTTAGGTTTACTTATCTAAATTATAATAATGCTGGAAGTGAAGGATTTTTTGGTATTACAGGAGATCCAAATCAAAACGATTATGTAAAAAAAGCAATGGATATAAGAGCATATATAAGATATAATTTTTAATTAATAAGAAAAACTTATAAAGGCTTCTTTTTTAAGCCTTAATATTGAAAATATGTTAAAATTTTTTGTGAAAATCCAAAAAGGAGTATAAATGTCAGAAACAATTGATTTAAAAAGAAGGAATTTCTTAAAAGGTTCGGCTGCAGCAGCAGCTGGAATAGGAATGGCTTCTACTTCTGCATTTGCTTTATCTTCTTATGAAGAAGCTGAAAGCTTAAAAGAAAAAAAAGAAGAAGAAATTAAAAATGCTAAATACACACCAACATTTTGTGGTATGTGTGTAAATATGTGTGGATTTATAGCAAGAGAAGTAGATGGCAAAATTGCAAAATTAGACCCAAATCCTCTATTTACAAAATCAAGAAACTTTGCTTGTGCAAGAGGAAACGCAGGAATTGCTGCTGCATATGACCCAGATAGATTAAAATCTCCTATGATAAGAGTAGGAAAAAAAGGGGAAGGAAAATTTAAAGAAGTTTCATGGGAAGAAGCATATGAGTTTATCAGACAAAAGATGGTAAAAATTTTAGAAGAAGAAAAAGATAATAGAAGTACTATTGCATTCGGTGCTGGTGCTGGTGCTGAGGAGCCTTTATTTGCAACATTTAAAAATGGAGTAGGAAGTAATAACTTTGTTGATCACTTTACAACATGTTTTGCTCCTGCATTTTTAGCAAATAAATATACTTTTGGAAGTTGGGGAAGTGCAGATTTTGAAAATTCAAAATATGTATTAATGCTTGGAGCAAACAGAGCAGAAGCTATTGTAACTCCAGATACATTAGACTTATTTAGAAAAACTCATAAAAGAGGAACAAAAATAGTTTATATTGATGTAAGATATACAAACACAGCAGCTCAATCTGATGAATTTATTCCAATTAAACCGGGAACAGATTTAGCACTGCTTCTTGCAATGATTTATGAAACTATTAATAAAGGATATCATAAAACTCCTTATAAAGCTGAATATCTATCTAAATATGCAAATAATTTAAAAGAGCTTGAAGAATACTTTACAACAGGAGAAGGTAGTAAATATACTCCTGAATGGGCAGAAAAAATTACTGATATCCCAGCTGATACAATTAGAAGACTTACAAAAGAATTTTCTGATGCAGCAGAAGAATATAAAGGTGCTGTAAACTGCTATAGAAGTAGAAAATCTACATGGTATTATCAAGACTTTAGCTTTAGAAGAGCTCAAGCAATATTCAATTCACTTCATGGAGCAATAAATAGACCAGGAGGAGTTTTATTAAACAGAGGATTAAAAGCTGAAAAATATGAATATGAAGACTTTCCTTTATATGATAATGCAAGAGCAAGAATAGATACAGCAGTAAGTAAAAATGGATATTTACCTTTAATGAGTGCTGATAAAGGGTCGTGGCAAGTATTTAGAAATAGAATACTTGAAATAAATACTAAATGGATTCAAGCAGGTAGACCAAAACCAGACGAAGATGGAAATTATAAAGGGTTAAAAGAAGGTGAATACCCAGTAAGAGCTATGTTTGTTTATAGAGAAAATCCTATGCAATCAGTGCCAGGTAGAGAAAAAACCGCAAAAATGTTTGAAACAATGGATTTAGTGGTTGTAATAGATATTTTACCAAACGATACTGCAATGTATGCTGATGTAATATTACCTGATACTGTGTATCTTGAAAGAACATCTCCTCTTAAATCGTTTGGAACTTTAAGAGAGCCTTTAATTGGAGCAAGATGGGCTACGAGCAAACCTCTTTACAAAACAAAACCTCTTTATTATATAATGAAAGAACTAAGTGAAGCAATAGAAAAAGATTTAGCATCTATTACATTCAAATATACATGGGATGAAGATGAATTAGAAGCTGAACTTCCAGAAAACTTTAACTTAGCAAAATATTTAAATAAAGAGTTTGAAGTAGATGAAGAAAAACTAAAAGCAGACATTAAAGATGAAAAATTAGTAAAAGCAATTTTAACTCATGCAAGTGAAGATGACTTAGATATTGCTACATTTAAATTAAGCCTTGCTTATGAAAAAACTCCAGAGGAGTTTAATGAAGAAGTAATGACAGAACTATATGGTAAAAAAGCAGCTGAAATATTAAAAGAGTATGGAGCTTACTGGCCTGGAATAGAAAATGCAATAGAAGAAGCAATAGATGAAAAATTAAAAACATTCAAAAAAGATTACAGCGGAAAAAATAAAGCAGTATATGATTTATATAAAACCCACTCTACTCTTGCAAAAGATTATTGCATTAAAAATATAAATAAAAAATTTATTTATTTTGCATTAAATAAAGCTGTTGGAAATAAAGAATTTACAAACCCTGTAACTGGTAAAAAAGAAAAAGTGGGAATTTTCCCAAGATGGATTGATTCTATGTATCAAGAACCAAATGTTGAAAATAATGAAGTAAGACTTGTAATAGGAAGACATGGATACTTTACACAAAGTTCTCATCCAAATAACTATTTATTATTAGATTTAATGAACTATAACTATATATGGATAAACGAAGAGTTAGCTAAAAAACTTGGATTAAAATTTAAAGATGAAGTTGAACTTACAAATAGAGAAGGTAAAAAAGTTAGAGGAAAAGTTTATCCAACAAAAAGAATAAGAAAAGACACTATCTTTATTGCAACAGGTCTTGGTAGTCAATCTAAACTATTTACATTAGCTTATGATAATGGAGTATCTCAGGCTCAAATTTCAGAAGATCATGTAGACCCAATTATCGGTGCTGCAAGTATGAACGAAACTTTTGTAACAATAAGAAAGGTGTAAGCCATGGCAAACTATGCAATAGCACTTGAATATCAAAACTGTATAGATTGTAGAGCGTGTGAAGTAGCATGTAAAGATGAAAATGGTGTAATGCTTGGTGCTGATAAACAAAGAATTTGGGTAGGTGTTGTAGAAGGTGGAACAGATTTAACAAATATATTTTTAAACTTCTATCCAAGTCAATGTAATCATTGTGAAGATGCTCCTTGTGTTACTGTATGTCCAACAGGAGCAAGCCATTTTGTTGAAGGTGGAATTGTAAAAGTTGATTATGATATGTGTATTATATGTAAAGGTTGTATGGAAGCTTGTCCATATGATGCAAGATTTATAGATGAAACAAAACATGCAGTAGACAAATGTACATTTTGTGATGGAAGAATTCAAGAATATGGAACAACTGCTTGTAGTGCAACATGTCCTACAAAAGTTAGAACATTTGGTGATTTAGAAGATGAAAATTCTGATATTGTTCAATTACTAAATGAAAGAGAATTCTTTGTATTAAAAGAAGATGAAGACACTATGCCAAAACTTTTTTATCTTGTGCCTGAAGATGAAGAGTTTGCAAAAAGAACTATGGGAGATGGTATTAAAACTCATAATTGGAGTGAATTTAAAGCAAAATATGAAGCTGTTGCAAATGAAAAAAAACCTGAATGGAAAAAAGCGTAAGGAGCCGATATGGAATATAAAGAATGTTGCGGGCTTAATATAAAAAAAGTAGGAATTGCTGAATTGCTTTTTAATAAAACTATGTTAGTAGCATATGCATTAATTGCAGTTGGTTTAATTGGATGGGTTCAAATTTATGGACTCAGATTTTTCCATTTCTTTGTAAATAATCACGATGTAATAGCAGCTGCTGGAGGAAGTGCAGAACATTTAAAAGCAGTTGCAGAGGCCCTAAAAGAACAAATTTTTAATCTTCATCATATAGAAGAAGTTAACAAAGCAGAACCTTGGGGAATTTTTGTTAGTCAATATACTTATTTATTATATGGAGGTAGTGCTCTTATTTTCTTAACTGCACTTGCAGAGCTTTTACATTTAAAAATTGCTCCAAAAGTTGCAGCTGCATTTATGACTTTTGGTATAGCAATGGCTCTTGGAGGTATGACATCAATCGCTAGTGACTGGGGAAATCCTCTTAATATCTACTGGATGGGACTAAATCCTCAACCACAAAGCGGTATGTGGATGATGGCACCTTTATATGCTGTATATATTCCTTTTACTTTTATAGAAATCTATTTTCTTTTAACAAATAAAAAAGATTTAGCAAGAAAAGTGGCTGGAGTATTAGTAATTATGGGCTTATTTATTGATGTAATTGAGTTTTATATCCAAGGTATCTTATTTACTTTAAATACTCCAAGACACTTATGGACTGATATTCCTATGCTTTGGATTTATTTCCTAATTAGCGGTGCTTTAACAGGAATTGCAGGAGCTATTGTATTTTCTGCATTAGGACTTAAAAATAAAGATTACTATAACGATACAATGAATATATTAGCAAAAGCGGGTATTGGAGTAATTGTATTGGCTGCTATTTATGAAGGTATAAACTTTGCAATGGTAGACAATAAATGGATAAGTTTAATAATGGGAGGTTCTCCTATTAGTTGGATGTATTGGGGATGGATTGTACTTGGAATTGCTTTACCTATTATTCTTTTTATTACAAATAATAATGCATTAAGAGTAATAGGAGCTATTTCAGCACTTGTTGGAACTTTTCTAATGAGACAAGCATTTATATATGGAGGAAACATCTATCCTATGACTGATAGATTCGGTCAAGGTCCGGAAGCAACAGGAGTTTATGATTTAGATGCAATTACTCCATATGCATATCTTGCACCTCATACTATGGAAGTATTAATTGTTATTGGATGTGTAGGTGTAGGTCTTCTTATTTACTCTCTTCTTGATTCTCTATTTGCTGTAAGAGATATTAACGACCACGCAGACCACTAAAAAAGAGGTTTTTCCCTCTTTTTTAACAAAAAGATGACAAAAAATATCTTTTTTTGTGTATAATACGCTCAAAAAAAAGGAGATAAAATGGCATTAGAGTTAAACATTCAAAATTTTTCAGATGTTATAAAGAACAGTAAAGTAGTAATGGTAGATTTCTGGGCACCTTGGTGTGGTCCTTGTAGAATGATTGCACCAATTGTAGAAGAATTAAGTGAAGAATATAAAGACAAAGGTGTAGTAATAGGAAAAGTGAATACAGATGAATCAGGAGAAATTGCTGCACAATTTGGAATTAGAAGTATTCCTACTGTAATTTTCTTTAAAGATGGTGAACCAGTTGATGCAATGATTGGTGCTGCTCCAAAACAAATGTATGTAGAAAAATTAGAAGCTCTTCTTGATTAATTGAAAAGCAAGTTTTTTTATACATTTAGCTCCTTCTTTGGAGCATTAATGGTTGCTATTTTTTTTTTCTACTATAATTATAAATTTAGCGAATATAAATTTATAAACTTCGAAAAAATTATTTTATATACAAAAACAGATATCTTTATTCCAAAAGAAGATAAATACACTCTAATACTCTTTTCTTCAAAAAGAGACGATTTATCTAAACTTATAAAAAAAATAAAGTCCCCCTACCCTATTTTAGCTATAGATATTTTCCAAACAAGAAAAGAGTATAAAAATGCAATCTATACAACAGCAGGGATAAATACAATTATAAAAATAATTCAATCTTTAAATATTTATGAAATTCCTGTAGCTTTAAATATAAAAAGATATAATAAACTGCTTTATAAGCAGGATAGCCCTTTGTTAATAATCAAATAAGGAGAGAAAATGTATGATGTAATTATAATTGGTGGAGGCCCAGCAGGACTTAGTGCAGGAATATATGCAAGTAGAATGGGACTTTCAACTTTAATTATTGAAAAATTAAGTCCGGGAGGATTAATTACTCAAAGTAGCGAAATAGAAAATTATCCTGGAATATGTGATAAAAAAAGTGGACTTGAATTTATGAAATGTTGGCCTAATCAAGCAAGAAAATTTGGAGCAAAAATTATAAGTGAAGAAGTTATTTCAATTGAAAAAAAAGATAATTTTTTAATTAAAACTTCAAAAAACGAATATATAGCAAAAGCTGTAATTATAGCAACAGGTGCAACTCCTAAAAAGGCTGGATTTGAAGGAGAAGAGGAGTATATAGGAAAAGGTGTCAGCTATTGTGCAGTATGTGATGGTTTCTTTTATAAGAATATGATAGTAGCAGTAGTAGGTGGAGGAGATAGTGCTTTAGAAGAGGCTTTATATTTAAGTAAAATAGCAAAAAAAGTATACCTAATTCATAGAAGAGACAAATTTAAAGCTGCACCTAATACAATAAAAAAAGTATTGCAAACAGAAAACATAGAAATTTTTTACAATACAATAGTAAAAAAAGTATTTGGAAACCCTTTTTTAGAAGGAGGGATAATTATTCAAAATGATGAAGAAAAAGAACTTAAATTCGATGGTATATTTGTATTTGTAGGAATGAAAATAAATAACGAACTTGTAAAAGAGTTAGTAGAAATAAACGAAAAAGGTGAAGTAAAAGTTGATTTAAATATGAAAACTTCTCTTGATGGAATGTACGCAGCAGGTGATATAAGAGAAAATAGTGTAAAACAAGTTGTTGCAGCAGCTGGTGATGGAGCAATTGCTGCTTTAAATGTGGTAAAATACATAGAAAAAAGGGAAGAAAAATGAAATATGGCATTTTAGGAGCAACAGGAAGAGTAGGAGAGCTTTTAGTAAATATAATTAAAAATTCAGATGATTCTTTAGGTAGTGTAATGTTTTCTGGTAAACAAACAATAGAATTTCCAAGTGAAACAGTAATTACAAATGATGCAAAAGTACTACTTGAAAACTCTGATATAATAATAGACTTTTCAGCCCCAGCAGCAACTCAAGCATTACTTGAAGCAGCACTTGAAAATCCAAAACCACTTGTAATAGCTACTACAGGATTAAATGACCATCAATTAAACTTAATGCAAGAAGTGAGTAATAAAGCTCCTATTTTATATGCAACAAATATGAGTCTTGGAATTGCAATTTTAAATAAATTGGTATCAATGGTAAGTGAAAAATTAAGAGATTTTGATATTGAAATAGTAGAACAACATCACAGATATAAAGTAGATGCTCCAAGTGGAACAGCTCTTACTCTTGCAGAACATGCAGCTAAAGCAAGAGGCCTAAATTTAAAAGAAGTAATAGTAACTGGAAGAAGTGGTCATGTAGGTACAAGAACAAAAGATGAAATAGGTGTATTTGCTGTAAGAGGTGGTGATGTAGTAGGAAGACATACAGTTGGGTTTTATAATGAAGGAGAGTTTTTAGAATTAAATCACACAGCAACAAGTAGAGAAACTTTTGCAAGAGGAGCTATAAAAGTAGCAAAATGGTTAATAAATCAAGAAAATGGATTTTATTCTATAAATGATGCATTAGGCTTATAAAAATGACAATTCAACATAAAAAAGATATAATTATAAAAACTTTTTGTAACAAAAGGAAAATATAATGTGTTCTGTCGTAGGAATATATGGAAACGAAAATGCTAGTAAATTAGCATTTTATGCACTATTTTCAATGCAACACAGAGGCCAAGAAGCTGCTGGTATATCCTCAACTGATGGAGAAAAAATTCATACTATTAAAGATAGAGGATTAGTAACTCAAATTTTTAAAGAAGAACATTTTAAAATTCTTAAAGGAAATATGGCAATAGGTCATACAAGATATTCAACAGCAGGTGATGATTCTATTCTTGATGCTCAACCTGTATTTGCAAGATATGGTCTTGGAGAAATATCTATTGTTCATAATGGAAATTTAGTAAATGCAAAAGAAGTAAGAGAAGAATTAATAAAACTTGGAGCAATTTTTCAAACTAATATGGATACTGAAAATTTAATACATCTAATAGCCAAAAACTATCAAAAACAAACTTTAAAAGAAAGAATAATTGATGCTGTAAAAAAAATAAAAGGAGCTTTTTCTTTAATTATTCTTAGCAGAAGTAAAATGTTTGCCATAAGAGATCCTTTTGGATTTAGACCTTTATCTATTGGAAAATTAAAATCAGGAGGATATATAGTTGCAAGTGAAACTTGTGCTTTTGAACTTGTAGGAGCTGAATATATAAGAGATATAAAACCTGGTGAAATGATAACCTTTGAAAACAATGAAATAAAAAGCGAAATGATTTTTACTCCAACTCCTAAACAATGTATTTTTGAATACATCTATTTTGCAAGACCTGATAGTAATGTATTTGGAAAAAATGTTTATAGCATTAGAAAACAGATGGGAAGAGAACTAGCAAAAGAACTTCCTATTGAAGCAGATATGATAGTACCTGTTCCTGATAGTGGAGTTGCAGCTGCACTTGGATATGCTGAAGAGAGCAAAATTCCTTTTGAAATGGCAATTATGAGAAATCATTATGTAGGAAGAACTTTTATAGAACCTACTCAAGAAATCAGAGATTTAAAAGTAAAAATGAAACTATCTCCTATAAAACACAAAATAAAAGGAAAAAAATTAGTTGTTATTGATGATAGTATAGTAAGAGGAACTACGAGCAGAAGAATTGTAAGAATGTTAAGAGATGCTGGAGCAAAAGAAGTTCATATGAGAATAGCATCTCCTGCAACAATTGGACCATGTTATTATGGAGTAGACACTCCTACAAAAGAAGAGTTAATTGCAAGTAAAATGAATGTTGAAAAAATATGCAAATATATAGAAGCAAATTCTTTAGCATATTTATCAATTGATGGTATACTAAAAGCAATAAACGATAAAAAAGAAAATTACTGTTTTGCTTGCTTTGATGATAATTACCCTATCCTTTGATTTTTTTTCTCTTTTTTGATATAAAAAGCTAAAAAGAGGATAAATGGATAAATTATATACATTCGGTCAATATTTAAAATCAAAATTTAATACAAAAATAAAAAAGGTTCCTATTTCTATTCCGGGTTTTACATGCCCAAATATTGATGGAACAGTAGCAAGAGGAGGTTGTGTTTTTTGCGAAAATGAAAGTTTTTCTCCAAATTTTCAAAAAGATAGATTCACTTTAAATTTAAAATCTAAAAATAATCCCATTTTAAATAAACAAATAAATGCTTTATATTCACAATTTTTTAACACTATTCCTTTTTTAAAAAAAGAATATAAAGCAAAGAAATTTATAGTATATTTTCAAAGCTTTACTAATACTTATGCTCCATTTGAAACACTAAAAACTCTGTATGAAAAAGCTCTGTCTTTACCAGATGTTATTGGTATAAGTATAGGAACTAGAACAGATTCTATAACAGATGAAACTCTTGATTATTTAAAATTTTTAAGTAAAAATTATGAAGTTTGGATTGAGTATGGAATACAATCTAGTAACGATAAAACTTTAAAATTAATAAATAGAGGACACAATTTTGATAATGTAAAAAAAACAATTAAAAAAACTAAAGAGTTAAATTTAAATGTATGTGCTCACTTAATTTTTGGACTTCCAGGAGAAACTCAAAAAGATATGCTAAAAAGCGTAAAAGATACAATTGAGTTAAATATTAATAGTATAAAATTCCATCCTCTTTATGTAACTGAAAATACTCTTTTAGCAATTGAATATAAAAAAGGAAACTTTACTCCAATAAGTGAAAAAGAATATATAGATACTTTAATAAAAGCTATAAAAATACTTCCTAATAATATCTCTATTCAAAGAATGACAGCAGGTACAGAAAATTTACTTGCTCCTGATTGGTGCAAATATAAATCAAGTCAAATTTCTCATATCCACAAAGCACTAAAACAAGCTGGAATTAAGATATGAATAGATTTGATAAAGAAGCTATAACTTGGGATGACTTACCAAGAAGAGTAAATCTTGCAAAAGCAGTTGTAAAAGAGATAAAACCTTATTTAAAAAATAAAAAAGTTTTAGAATTTGGGTGCGGAACAGGTCTTGTAGGAATAAATGTAGCAGATGCTACAAAAGAACTTATAGGAATTGATTTATCTTCAAAAATGATAGAAAAATTCAATGAAAAAGCACAAAAACTAAATTTAAATGCAAAAGCCTTTAAAAAAGATATGTTTGATATAAAAGAAAAATTTGATGTCATAATTTCTTCAATGACAATTCATCATATAAAAGACATAAAAAAACTTTCAAAAAAATTATATGAAATAGGAGAAGAAGTTTTTATAGCAGATTTGCTAAAAGAAGATGGTTCTTTTCATACCAGAGGAAATGAAGATGTAGAACACTTTGGATTTAGTAAAGAAGAATTACAAAATTATTTTAACGAATGGAAAATGGATTATAAAATTATTCATACAATAAAAAAACATAAAAACTTTGATATTTTTTTAATTCATTTATCAAAATTAACTAAATAAATTCTAAACTCTTCTCTATTTTTTTTACTTGAAATAAACTCTTCTTGATTTATAAATACTCTTCCATTTTCTTTTGAATAACTTGCTATCATATCAGCACATAGTTGCTTAATTTCTGTAGGAGCATTTGATTGAACAAGTCCTATTGGTCCTTTAAAATTTGGAAAAGCTTTAAAAAAATTGTTGCCTTTATATTCTTTTAAAACTTTATTTTCATCTTTGTTTCTTGAAATTATAATTGTATATCCATTTACATTAAAGTGTCTTCCTACTTTTAATATTTCAATTTCATCTGCAGTAAATTGAATATTTTTAGAAACAGTTTTTAATCTTCTTGAAAAATTAATATCAGTTAATAGACATCCGCCTGCTGGGCTTTCAAAATTTTGTAAATTATATTTTTTTGCAAGTTCAAGTTGGATTTTTCTATCTCTTCCGCTTATTGCAAGTAATTTTTCTCTATCTACCCATCCTTTAATTTCCGGAATTGTAGGAGGAAGAAGTTTTGCACTAAGAGGTCTTAGTATAAGTCCTTTAGCAGTTGATAATTTTGTAACTGCATTCATAGCAGGCAATCTTTGACTCATAGGTCTTTGACCTACTACTTCTCCATTTATTATAAATTTAGCTTTACTCTCTTTTAGATACTCTTTTGCTACTTTTATCATTTTTGCATGACAATCTATACATGGATTCATATTTTTTCCATATCCATAAACAGGGTTAAAGAGTATATTTTTTATATAATCATCTTTTATGTCAAATATAGTAAGTTTTATTCCTAATTCTTCTGCGAGTTTTTTAAGTTGGGTTTGTTTTTCTTTATTGCTCTCAAATCCTATATCTACATATATTCCTTCTACTTCTATGTTTTGTTCTTGGATTATCTTTATTGCTAAAGCAGAATCTAATCCTCCACTAAATAAAGCTAAAGCTTTCATTATATCTCCTCATAAATTAAGTTTCCTTTTTTTACTTCTTGAATAATAGAATTTATTTTTTTGTATTTTAGTAAATCTTTTTTAGCTATTGCTAATTTTTCTTGTTCTTCAAAATAATTTATAAGAATAGATAAAATCTGTTTTTTTAAATTTTCTTCATTTAGTACAAGTATACTTTCATCTAATACTATATCCATTAAGTCTGGAAATTTTTCAATTTCTTTTTTTTCATATGACGAATATTCGTATAATGCTTTTAATTCTTTGGAATGAGTTTTAAATATATGAGTAGGTAAATACTCTATTACTTCTTCAATTAGATTTTCATTTTCAAAAAGTGTTTTTATAATAGAAGCTTCTGCTATATCTCTTTTTTTTATTAATACTTTTTCTTTTGATTTATAAGAATATCTTTTAAACTGATTAGGAGGAATATTTAATATAGTAGAAGCTCTTAAAATTACTTCTTCTTTTAAA
>CAZEOW010000004.1:0-24470 GCA_964514005.1 uncultured Nautiliales bacterium | reverse complement strand
TCTTTTACTTGAACTTTTAACAAGTGATGGAATAGGAACGGAAATAAGGAGATAATTTAAAATTAAAGCTACTTAAGTAGATTGAAACAATACAAATTTTAACGGAAAAAAGCATTAAAAAAAATGCACTAAAAGCGATCGGTTTGTATTTTTTAGCTTTTTTGAAGTGCTAAAAAATTTGCTTTGTTGAAGCTATTTAGTCAGTGCCAAATTAAAAAAATGTTATAATTTTTACTAAAATGGTATAAACCTATTTATTTAAGGAGTTGAAATGAAATTTTTAGTAAAAAAACCAATAACGGGATTTGAAAATATTAATGAAGTTGAGCTAGTAAAGGTAGATGATATTTTTTCAATATTAAAAGTAGATGAAAGAGTATTATTTACTTTAATTAATCCTTTTGCTTTAAGAGAGTTTTCTTTTGATGTTCCAGCAGATGTAAAGGCTCTTTTAGAAATTAATAAGGAATCAAAATTAGAAGTATATACGAATGTTGTTATGAAAGAGCCTATTACGGAGTCAATAGTAAATTTTAAAGCACCTTTTGTTTTTAATTATGATAATAAAACTTGTGCACAAGTAGTGCTTAATGATGAAAAATTTGCAAAGTTAGGGGACTTTATTGTAGATGCCTCTTAGTAAATTAAATAAAGAACAACTTCAAGCGGCCACTGCCCCTATGGGGCATAATTTGGTTATAGCAAGTGCAGGGACGGGAAAAACTTCTACTATTGTTGGAAGAATTGCTTATTTACTTCAAAATGGTCTTTCTCCTAAAGAAATTTTACTTTTAACTTTTACAAATAAAGCAGCTCAAGAGATGAAAGAGAGAGTTTCTAAATTTTTTTCAAATGCTAAAGATATTGAAGCAGGTACTTTTCATGCAGTAAGTTATAGATGGCTTAGAAAATTAAATAAAAATGTAATATTAAAACAGCCAAAAGATTTAAGAATACTTTTTAAAGCAATTTATGATAAAAGAAATTTTGTAAGATTAGCAAAAGAAGAATCTCCTTATTCTGCTAATTATCTTTTTGATTTATATTCTTTATTTTTAAATTCAAGAGAAGAATCTTTTGAAAAGTGGCTTTTAAAAAAGGCTCCAGCTCAAGAAGAGTATGTTTTAGTTTATGAAGATATATTTCAAGAGTATGAAGAAGTTAAAAAAGCTCATGGACTTTTAGATTTTAATTCTCTTTTAATTGAGATGATAAACGAGTTAAAAAGAGGAATTGATGTTCCTTTTAAAGAGATTTTAGTAGATGAATATCAAGATACAAATCCATTGCAAAATGAGTTGATTGAAGCCATAAAAAGAGATAGTCTGTTTTGTGTAGGAGATTATGACCAAAGCATATATGCTTTTAATGGAGCTGATATTTCTATTATTTCTACTTTTGATAAAAGATATAAAGATGCAAGGGTGTTTACTTTAAAGAAAAATTATAGAAGTTATGGAGAAATTTTAACAATAGCTAATAAAGTAATAGCAAACAATCCAAGGATATATCCTAAAAGCTTAGAAGTAACAAGAGGATATAGTAATGAATGGCCAAAAGTTTTATATTATGAAGATGTTATAGATGAGTATAGAGATATTGCTAATAGAATTGCATCTTCTTCGGTAAAAAGAGATGAAATAGCAGTTCTTTTTAGAAATAATTCAAGTGCAGATATGATAGAAGCTATGTTAAGAGAAAAAGGAATTGACTCAAAAAGAAAAGGAGGAATAAGTTTTTTTGATAGTAAAGAAGTAAAAATTACTTTAGATATCTTGACATTTTTTGTAAATCCAAAAGATATAATGGCTTTTATTCATATTTTTGAGTATGCAAAAGGAATAGGAAATGCTATTGCTAATGATTTATTTGAAGCTTTAAATATTTTAGGAAAAGATACTATTGAAGGATTTTTAAATCCAGATACTTCAAAAAAAATCTTTACTAATAAAAAAACATCTATGCAATTAGGTTTGTTTGATAACTTTTTAGAACTTGGTTCTTTAAGTAAGTTTAAAGATTTAAACTTTGGAGAGTTTATACAAAATCCTATATTAAAACATCCTAAACTTACAAAAGAAGGAGGAGAGTTTTTATTTGAATTTTATAAACTTTTAAAGAAAATAAACAGATTAAAAAGAGCAGAATCTATATTTGATGCATTAATTGAAAGTAAAGTATTTAATATTATTATGGAAAACATAGCTATTTCAAGAAGTAAAGATAAAAATGGTAAACTAAATGAAGAAAAGTTTAAGGAAGCAAAAGAAAAAATAGAAGCGAGAATAAAAATTTTAAGAAATCTTTTGAAAAATTACAATTCGTTAGAAAGATTTTTAAATGCTATGGTTCTTGGGGCTAATGAAATGAGTGAAGGAAGAGGTGTTAATTTAATGACAGTTCATGCAAGTAAAGGTCTTGAATTTAAAGAAGTTTATTTAGTGGATTTAATGGAGAAAAGATTTCCAAATCTAAAACTTGCTTCAAGTGCTGGTGGTATTGAAGAAGAGAGAAGACTTTTTTATGTAGCAGTTACAAGAGCAAAAGATAGGCTATTTTTTGCTTTAGCTAAAAAAGATTCTATTAGAAAGCAAGAATATGAACCAAGCCGCTTTTTAAAAGAGGCAGGTTATAATTTGGAGTAAACTATTTTAATTGAAGAAGACTAGTAAATCTCTTTAATTATTCTATCCGTTAAGATTTGCATTGTTTTAGTCTATTTATTCAAGGCCTAAATTTAAGTAGCTTAAGTATGTTTACAATTTTTGTTAAAATTTCCCCTAAAAAAGGATTAGTTTGTATAAAGAGAATAATTTAAAAAATATAGCTCATGGCTTTTTTTTAGCAATTGCAATGGCTATTGCAGAACCAAGCACGATCTTGCCTTTAATTATTCATCATTTTAGTGAAAGTGTCGTATTAGTAGGAGTATTTGCCTCTTTGTTAAGAGGAGGAGCAATTGTAGTTCAGCTATTTGCAGCATTTTATGCTCAAACTTACAAAAGAGTGATGCCATATATGCGATTTGTATTTTTAGTAAGGTTTGTAAGCTGGTTTTTAATAGGTCTTGCCATATTTTTAATAGGGGATAAAAATCCAACATTAACTTTATGGATATTTGCAATAGGACTTTTTATATTTTCTTTTTCTGCAGGGTTTGGAAGTATATATTTTAGTGAAATAATTGCAAAAATTTTTGACAAAAAAGAGCGTGGTAAATCTATGGCAAATAGACAGTTTTTTGCAGCAGTTGCCTCTATTGTTAGTGGAGGAGTAGCTGGGTTGGTATTAGAAAAATTTGAGGCTCCTTATAGCTATGCATACCTTTTTATGATTAGTGCTGTATTAATGGGAATAGGATTTGTTATTTTTTCTACTATTAAAGAACCAGGAAAAGAGAATATTAGAGTAAAAGAAGAAAATTTTTTTAAATTTTTAAAAAATGCTTTTAAATTTTTAAAAGAGGATAAATTATTACAAATTCAAATTTTAACTATCTTTTTTAGTTATTCTTATTTATTTGCTTTTCCTTTTGTAATTTTACAAGCCAATCAAACAATTGAACTTAACGGATGGTTGATAGGCGGATTTGTTACTATTCAAATGGTGGGAGCTTTGCTTGGAAATTTAACATGGAAAAAGTTAGCACCTAATTATAAAAAGATTATTGTTATTGCTTTTAAACTTTTAATTACTGCCTTTGTAGTTGCAAGTTTTGCTAAAAATTTTTATATGTATGCAATGGTATTTTTTCTTATAGGATTTGCTATGGATGGATTAAAAATTAGTAGTTTAAATCTTCTTTTTGAAATAGCACCAGAAGATAAAAGACCTATTTATGTAGCTTTGCAAAATAATTTAACTTCTATTGGATTATTTTTTGCAATTCCGGGAGGAGTGATATTAAAATATTTTGGTTATAATACTCTTTATCTATTTACTATTTTTATGTTGTTTTTGGGATTAATTTTTGCTTTAAATTTAAAAAAGGTTTAATACAAATATTTTTTTACATCTTCTAATATATGTATATCTTTTATTTCGTCAAAATATTCAAAGCTTTTTCCGCTTTGTATTGTTCCATCTAATATATCTCCACTTTTTCTAAATTTTAAATCAAGCTCTGCTATTTTAAAGCCATCTAAAGTTTTTGAAAATTCTTCTAATCGTTTATTGTTTTTATTATTGGTATATAAAAAGCAATATCCTTTTTGTCCATATCTTCCTACTCTTCCTCTTAATTGATGTAAAGTAGCAAGACCTAGTCTTTCAGCTCCTACTATTACTATAGTTGTGAGTCTTGGTAGAGATATTCCAACTTCTATTACTGTGGTTGTAATTAAAATATTACCTTTTTCCCTAAATTCGATTAATATTTCTTCTTTATTTTTATCTTTTCCGTGAGTTATATATACTTTGTCAAAATATTTTAGCCAAAATGATTTTCCTTCTTCTATACTTTGATACTCAAAATTTTTAGACTCTTCAACTAAAGGATATACAATAATAACTTGATTGTTGTTTAAAATCTCTTTTTGAATATGTTTTATTAAATCCTTAAAATCTTCTTTTGAAATTACTTTTGTTGTAATATCTTTTTTAAATGGTAACTCTTTAATTAAACTTACGTTTACAAAACTACTCATTATAAGAGCTTGAGTTCTTGGAATTGGAGTTGCACTAAATTGAAAATAGTGAGGTACTTTTTTTTCTTTACTTACAAGTTTTTCTAGTTTAGCTCTTTGGTTTGTTCCAAATCTGTGTTGTTCGTCTACTATGATAGTATTATATATTGGGAGGTCTTGATATAAAATAGCATGCGTTCCTATTAATAGATTTGAATCTTTTAAATCATCTTGAGTAAACTTGCTTTTTTGTGTAACAAGGGTTATTTTGAAATTAAATTTTTTTAAAAATTTATTTGCTTCTTCGTATATTTGGTTTGCTAGTATAGAAGTAGGGCACATAATAATTGCCTTTTTGCTCATAAAGGCAGTAGCAAGCATTACAATAGTTTTTCCACTTCCTACATCTCCTATAACAACTCTTCTTGCTTGAATAGGTTTTGATAAGTCGTTTTTAATTTTATTAATAACTTTTAATTGATCGTTTGTTAATCTAAATGGCAGGCTTTTTATAAACTCTGTAAAATCGCTATTTATTGCTTTAATAGCTGGAAGAGTAATTTTTTTATCTTTTAACCTATAAAGATAATTAAAAATTTCCGTCCATTTAAGGGCATAGCTAATATCTTTTTCATTAATATCTTCAAGTGTTTTTGGAAAATGCATTTTGTATAAAGTATTTGCAATATTTGAAGGTAAAATTTTTAAATTTTCTTTTGTAACATATTTTTTAATTAAATTTTTTAAAGTAGTCTCTTTAATAGAGACTTTGTAAATTGGGCTTATCTCTCCTATTTTATATATAACTTTTGGCTGTTTTATTTGATTATTTTCTATTTTTCCTCTTATGTAAATAGTTTTAGATGGTTTAAAGATAGCTTTATGCCATGCTTTAAATGTAAAAAATACTCCATATACAATATAATTAACATTTTTTAAATAGAGTTTAACTTTTGTTATTTTATTTGAAGTTATAACATCAAGTACTTCTGCCTCAAATGCTTGGTCTTTATAAGTTATAAAGGGATATAAATTATTATCTTCATAGAGTTTTGGTTTTATTAAAGTAAGTTCAAGAGGAGTTTTAACTCCTAATTTTTTTAATTTTTCTAAATCTTTAGTTTCCATTTGTAAGGATTGAAAAACTTATATCTTTTATTTCTGGATGAGATTTAATGAAATGATTTAACTCATCTAAAGAAGTGTTTTTAATTTTTTCAAGTTCATTTGAATAGTAGTTTTTAGGTAGGTTTAGATAAATTTCATTAAATTTTTTAAGAAGTCTTTGAGCTAAAGTTTCATTTCTTAAAGGCTCACTTCCAATTAAAAATTTTTTTGCACTTGTAAGCTCTTCTTCTTTTACTCCATTTTTCCAAAATTCATTGATTATCTCTTTTAATAGTTTTATTGAATCTTCAGTATTTTCTATTTTAGTTTGCATATATCCGCTAAGTAGTTTGTAACTCTTTTTGAAACTATTATGAGCATAAGCACTATAAGCATAACCTCTTTTTACTCTTATCTCTTCCATTATTCTGCTACCAAATCCTCCTGAACCTAAAATAAATGTAGCAATTTTTGCTAAATGAAGTTCTTTTTGATAATCAACATCAAAAGGAGAAGTAAAATATATATAGCTTTGTTCGGTTTTTTTAGTTTCTTTATAATCATTTTGTTGAGGTTTAAAAAATAGAGTTTTTGGCATTTTTTGTGATGGTAAAATCTCTTTTATAGAAGATAAATCAATTTTTTTCCCTCCATTTATAAAAATTGCACTTTCTTTTGAAAGAGTATTAAAAAATTCGTTAATATCTTTTAAAGATATTTCTTCATCTAAATATAAAACTGGATATTCAAGAGGAGTATTTTTAAAAATTGTTTTAAATAGATTAGTACTTGCTATATAATCATTGTCATTTTTTTTATTTTCTATTTTTGCATATATCTCTTTTTTTGATTTTTCAAAAGATTTTTGCGAGAAATTAGGATTTAGGAGTAATTCTTTTAAAGCATTTATTGCACTTTTTTCTTTTGAATTTAAAAACTTTAAGCTTATAGTAAAAAATTCTCTATTTACGCTTACATTTAATTCAATAGCATCTTCTTCAAGTTTTTGATAAAACTTTTCTTTTTTTGTAAGTGTTCCTTTTGTATTTAATAAATGAGCACAAAAGTAAGCAACCCCTTTTTTGGCATATATACTACCTCTATTTTGAAATACTATTTCTATAAAACTTCTTGATAAATTATCTTTTTCAAAAATTACCATTTTTTATCCTTATTTATGAGGTGTGTTTAATAAAATAGAAGCACTATTTTCTAAAATAAAGGCCTTTTTTACAGCCTCTCTTATATCTCTTGATACTATATAAACTCCATATCCTCTAATAATTACTATATTTTTAAGTTTTAAATATTTTGTAATAGTAAAAGATTTTACCTCATCCCATTTATTGTAATCATTTATTTCTATAATATGAACTTTGTCTATAATCTGTTTTCCTAAATAGTCTATTGGTTTAAAAGTTCTATGAATTAGAGAGTAGGCCATTAAATTAATAGGAAAAATATTTATAACTGCTTTTGCAAATGAAAGTTCTTTATATATTTTTGAGTGAATTTCAGTATCTTCACTTGTCTCTTTCCATGAGAGGTCTTTTTGAAGAATATGGACTATTTTGCAAAAATTGTCTTCTTCATAGTGTCTATTTTTATTATTTATTATCATTTTATCATTTTCAAGCTTTACGGAAATAGAACCAATTCCTATATTTAAAAATCTTTTATTAAATAAAATTTTAGCACATAGTTTGTATTCATCTAAAATAGTAGAAACTACCAATTAAAACCTTTTTTGATACAATTATATCAAATAAAAAAAAGGAATTTTATGCAAATACCTCATAAACCTGTTTTATTAAAAGAGAGTGTAGATATGTTTAAAGGTATAAGTAATGGATATTTTATAGATTGTACTTTAGGATTTGGAGGACATAGTGAAGCTATTTTAAATGCTTATCCAAATATTAAGTTAATAGGAATTGATCAGGATAAAGAGGCGTTAGAATTTGCAAAAAAAAGATTATCTAAATTTAAAAATAGAGTTGAGTTTATAAATAAAAGAGCAAGTCTTGCATTAAAAGAGTTAAAAGGAGTGAATGTAAGTGGAATTTTAGCCGATATAGGAGTGAGTAGTTATCAATTAGATAACAAAGAAAGAGGTTTTGCATTTGATAGCAAAAGACTTGATATGAGAATGAATCAAGACCAAGATTTAAGTGCTTATGATGTAGTAAATTTTTATTCAAAAGAGGATTTAGAAAAAATTTTTAAAACATATGCAGAAGAGAGAAAATATAAAAAAATAGCAGATATTATTGTAAAAAATAGACCAATAGTTTCCAATAAAGAATTAAGTGAAGTTTTATTAAAAGCTGGTATAAAAAATACAAAAAATTTAGCAAGGATCTTTCAAGCTATACGAATAGAAGTTAATGCAGAGTTAAAAGAGCTTGAAAATTTATTAGAAAATGCTAAAAATATAGCAAAAAAGAATACTATTCTTGCTATAATAACATTCCATTCGTTAGAAGATAGAATAGTAAAAAATAGTTTTAAAAACTGGTCTAAAAAATGTATATGTCCACCTGAAGCTATCAAATGTGAATGTGGGGGGAATAATCAAATAGGAGAGATTATAAATAAAAAACCTATTGTTGCTTCAGAAGATGAAATAAGAGAAAATCCAAGGAGCAGAAGTGCCAAACTCAGGGGATTTTGCTTTAGCACAAGCAAATGAAAAAAATATTTTATTAGAGGAAATTGATGAGGTAATAGAAGAAGAGAATCTTTCCCCTTCTTTAGTAAAAAATATGGTTTTAGCAATTGCTATTACTTTAACACTTCTGCTTCCAAAAATTTATATCTCTTCTCATATTTATTTAACTTCTTTAAAAATAAATAAACTTTTGAATGAATATTATTCTCTTGAAGCTGAAAATTCTACTCTTAAGGCAAAAATAGAAAAATTAAAATTTAAAAATAGAATGAATGTTTTTTAATATTGATTTGTTAAAATTCTCCTCAAAAAAAGAGGAAATATGAAAAGGGTAATAAGTTTTTTTATTAAAAATGCAGTTTTTACTCATGTGTTGTTTGGTATAGTTATAATTTTATCTGTTTTAGCTTATAAAAGGGTTCCAAAAGAGCTTTTTCCACCGGCTGCTCTTGATAAGATTTTAATCCAAGGAGCATATCCCGGGGCTTCTTGTTCTACTTTAGATAAGATGGCTGTAACTTCAATAGAAGATGATTTAAAATCGTTTCAAGAAATTTCAAGTATAGAAAGTGTTATTAGTAATGGTAATTTTGTAATTAATGTTAATTTAAAACAAAATGCTAATAAATTAGAGCTTCTGAGTGAATTTAAAGATATTGTTGCAAATATTAAAAAAGATTTGCCTTCTGATATGAATGAACCAACTGTTACTATTGCAAAAAAAGCTTTTCCTTTGATGTTTATTTCAATAGCAAGTGAGAGTTTAAATAAAGATGAATTATTAAAACATGCTGATAAGTTAAAGAAAATATTATCTAATTTAAAAGATATTTCAAAAATAGGTATTAGAGGGGATAGTGATAAGAATATCTATTTTTATTTAGATAATGCTAAGATTGAAGCATTAGGGCTTAATAAAGCCCAGCTTATTAATATTTTAAGTGAGGTTTCTACAATTTTTCCTATTGGTAAAATGGAAGGTAAAAAGCATTACTTTTTGACATTTTATTCAAATAATAAAAATTTTGAAAATACTATTATAAAAGTTGGTAAGAAGATAATTAGATTAAAAGATATTGCAAAAGTAGAGTATAAATATCAAACTCCAAAAGAGATAGGAAAGTTTAATGGTATTAAAAATATTATTTTAGATGTGAGAAAAGGTGAAAGTGGAGATGCTATTGCTCTTAGTAAAAAGATTAGAGAAATCTTAAAAGAGTATCAAAAAAAACATCCAGAAATTATTTTTGGAATTTCAACAGATACAAGCAAATGGGTTAGAAATAGATTTAATACAGTTGTAAGTAATATAATTTTTGGGCTTATTTTAGTATTTTTTGTAATGTGGTTATTTTTAAATGCAAGAATATCGTTTGTGGTAACATTAGGTATTCCTACTTCCTTTGCAGTGGCTATTATTGCTCTTGATTATATGGATTTTTCTTTAAATCTTTTATCAATGTTAGGAGCTTTAATTGCTCTTGGAATGATAGTTGATGAAGCTATTGTTGTAGGGGAAAATATTTATAGACATCTTGAAATGGGAAAAGATAAAATAACAGCCGCTATTGATGGAACAAGTGAAGTTTTTTGGCCTGTAGTTGCAGCTGCTATGACTACGGTTTTAGCTTTTATGCCTATGCTTTTAATAAAAGGAGAAATAGGGCTTTTTATAAAGATTTTACCTATTATGATAACTGTTTTAATTTTATCTTCTTTATTTGAAGCATTTGTTTTTTTACCGCTTCATTCAAAAGAGATTTTAAAAGTAACGCCTTCAAAAAAAGAGATTTTATGGGAAAAATTTTCATTAAACTATAAAAATGCTCTAAAGTTTCTTTTTAAATATAAATATTTTGCATTAGCATTCTTTTTAATAGTTGTGCCTATTTTAACAGGGCTTGGGTTTAAATATTCTAAATTTCAGCTTTTTCCAGATTTTGATCCATCTCAGATTTATGTAAATGGAAAGCTTGAAAATAACTATACAATTACTCAGACTGCAGAATTAATAAAACCTCTTGAAAGTGTATTAAAAAAATATTTAGGTGAAGATGTAGATGGATTTACTACTGTTGTTGGAATGAAAATGAATGCAAAAGGAGAAGCTCAAACTTCCGAGAATTATTTTCATATTTTTGTAGATTTAAGAGACAAAAAACCAACTGATTTTTATAATAAATATATTGCACCTATTTTTCAGCCTATTAAAGTGCAAGATCAAACAAGAGAACATCTAGCAAAAGAGTTAGCAAAACTATTTAAAAAAGATTTTGCTAAACTGCATTTAAAAGATTTTAAAGAGTTAAATGTAATAGTTCCTCAAGCAGGAGTTGTAAAAAGTGATATTGTAATTAGTATAGGTGGAGATTCTAGAAAAGTTGTAGAGGCTATAAAAGAGCTTGAAAATGAAATGAAGCAAATAAAAGGAGTTTATAATATTTATGATGATGCAGAGTGGGGTGCAGATGAATTGAAAATAAAAATAAATGAGTATGGAAAAAGGTTAGGTTTTACTCAAAAAAATCTTTTTGCTCAATTAAGAGCATTTTTTGCAGAAGCAGAATATGCAAAAACTTTTAAAGATAGTATAGTAAAAATTATTTTAGTAGATAGAAAAAAAGATTATATTAAAGAGTTTAAAAACTTTAGAGTAAATATTCCAAATACAAATCAATATATTAAGCTTAGTAAAATTGCAGATTTTATTGTTTCAAAAGAGTTTAAAAAAATACATAAATATGATGGAGTTGCTGCAAAGAGTGTGTATGCTAGTTTAGATAAAAAGGTTATTACAGTAAATGAATTTTATGAAAAAGTTAATAACTTATTACAAAAATTTAAAAAAGAAAATCTAAAAGTTATAATAGGAGGGGCGGCAAAAACTAGTAAGAAATTTATGAAAGATTTAAAAGCTGCTTTAGTTGTTGCAATATTATTAATATTTTTAGTGCTTGTATTGATGTTTAATTCAGCTTTATTACCTTTTATTATTATCTCTGTTATTCCTTTATCGTTTTTAGGAGTAGTAATTGGCAATATTGTAATGGGAATGAATATGACTATGCTTGGAATGATAGGAATTGTAGGACTTGCAGGAGTTGTTGTAAATGATGGTATTGTAATGGTTGATTTTATAAAGAAAGCTAAAAATTTAGAAGAACTTTTGACTTTTGCATCTTATAGATTAAGACCTATTTTATTAACATCTGTTACTACATTTTTTGGACTTGTTACTCTTATGTTTTTTCCATTTGGGCAAAGTGCAATTTTACAGCCTTTAGCTATTGCTTTAGGTTTTGGTATAGCATGGGGGACAATACTTAATCTCTTTTATTTGCCTATTTTTTATTATATACTCAATAAAAAGAGAATTAAATGAAAATCTTTATAAAAACTTTTGGATGTAGAAGTAATATTTACGATAGTGAAATAATGAAAAGCATTTTGCAAGATAAGATTGTAAACTCTGAAGAAGAAGCTGATTTAATTATTATCAACTCTTGTACTGTTACTAATTTTGCAGATAGAGATATAAGAGGATATGTTAATAAATTTAAAAATAAAAAAATTATTTTTACAGGATGTGGTGCTTATACGCAAGGAGAAAAGCTTTTTAAAGAAAAAAAAGTTAATGCAGTTTTAGGACATAAGTTTAAAGAAGAGATAGATAAATTTTTAAATTTTGAGGGTATTAAGTATGGAGATTTTAATTTTGTAAATAAAAAAATAGTTAAAAACATCTCAAAAACAAAGGCTTTTATAAAAATCCAAGAAGGATGTGATTTTGAATGTGGGTATTGTATTATTCCATTAGTTAGAGGAGCTTCTAGAAGTTTAGATGAAAAAACTATACTCTCTCAAATAGAAGAACTAGCGAAAAATGGAGTTAGTGAGTTTGTTTTAACAGGTATTAATATGGGAAGTTATGGAAAGGATACAAATACAACTCTTTCAGAACTTATTGAAAAGATTATAAAAATTAGAGGAGTAAAAAGAGTAAGACTTGGGTCTTTAGAACCATCTCAAATAGATGAAAGATTAATTGAACTTGCAAGTAGTTCTATTTTAGAGAAGCATTTGCATATTGCCTTGCAACATACAAGTGATAGAATGCTTAGAATTATGAAAAGAAGAAATAGAGTAAAAGATACTTTAAAACTTTTTGAAAAACTATTTAATAAAAATATTGCACTTGGGACAGATTTTATAGTAGGTCATCCAGGAGAGAGTAAAGAGATATGGCAAGAGGCTTTAGATAATTTAAAAAAATATCCTATAACTCATATTCATATTTTTAGATACTCTCCACGAGATAATACCTATTCTGCCTCTTTAAAACAAGATGTACCAGGAGATATTGCAAAAAAAAGAGCTAAGATTATTGATGAAATTGTTAAAAAAAATAATTATAATTTCAGATTAAAAAAGATGCCTTTATTAGTTCATGTAGAAGATTTTAAAGAAAGGTTTTTTGTAGGGTATGATGAATATTATAATAAGATGAAAATTTCTGCAAAATATGATATAAAGGGAGAGTGGATAGAAATAAGACAATATGATGTAAAGGAAGTTAATTATGCAAAACTCTAAAAATGGTTTAATTATTTCTATAATTGTAGGATTATTAGTCACTTTGCTTTTAATTGCAGCTGCAAAGGCTGGAGGAATTGATATTAAAAATATTATTGCTCAAATTTTTGCCGTTATTATTGTATTAATGTTTTTTATTATTTTTTTAGTGCTTATTAGAAAAGCTACCAAAAATCCTCCTCAGCAAGTTCAAGTTCAAATGGATACAGGAATTGAGAAAGATTTTGTAATTACTCCTACTACTGCAAATGTTACTTTTAAAGATGTAGCTGGTATTAGTGAAGTAAAAGAGGAATTACAAGAGATAGTGGATTTTTTAAAAAATCCTTCTAAATATAAAGATTTTGGAATTAATCTTCCAAAAGGTGTTTTACTTGTTGGACCTCCAGGAGTTGGTAAAACTTTAATTGCAAAAGCTTTAGCTGGAGAAGCGGGAGTTCCGTTTTTTTATCAAAGTGGAAGTAGCTTTGTACAGATGTATGTCGGAGTTGGAGCAAAAAGAGTTAGAGATTTATTTAGTAAAGCAAAAGCAAGTGCACCAAGTATTATTTTTATAGATGAGATTGATGCTATTGGAAAAGCAAGGGGAAATTTAAGAAATGATGAAAGAGAAGCTACTTTAAATCAATTATTAACTGAAATGGATGGATTTGAAGGGAGTGAAGGAGTTATTGTAATAGGAGCTACTAATAAAGTAGAACTTTTAGATGAAGCACTTTTAAGAGCTGGAAGATTTGATAGAAGAATTTTTGTAGAACTGCCGGGATTAAAAGATAGAGAAGAGATTTTAAAAGTGCATTTAAAAAATAAGCCTTTTAAAGGAAAAATAGAAAATATAGCTAAAATGACGGTAGGTTTTAGCGGAGCAGCCCTTGCTAGTTTAGTAAACGAAGCAAGTATTTATGCTTTAAAAAAGGGGAAAAGATATTTAGAAGAAGATGATTTTTATGCAGTAAAAGATAAAGTTTTAGTTGGTAAAAAAAGATTAAATACTTACTCTTCAAAAGAAAAAGAGATTTTAAGTTATTATCAAGCAGCTAAGGCGGTAATAGCTGATTGGTTAGGAGTAGAGTTTGAGAGAATTTCATTAGTTAAGGATGATTTTAAAGAAGAGGATAAAGAGATTATTTCAAAAAGTGAACTTATGAGCAAAATAGAAGTCTATTTAGTAGGAAGAGTTGCTGTTGAAGATAGATTTAAAGAGAAATATTCAAACGCTCATTTAGATATAAAAAAAGCTCAAGATATTGCTTTAAAAATGATAAGAGATTATGCAATGGGAGAGAGTATAGTATCTGATGATAGTGAAGTTGGCAAAATTTTAAGTGAAGCATATGAGGAGGTTAAAGTTTTATACGAATCTAACAAATTATTAATTGAAAAAGCTTATGAGGTTATGTTAGATAGAGAAGTTATTCATAAAGAGGATATTAAGAGTTTAAAAAAATGAAATTTTTTAGCGGATTTTGTTTGTGTAATGAAAAAGAGTTATTTAAAGAGTATTTAGAAGAAAATGAATTTGTAGTTGCTGGATTTAGTAAAGGAGCTCAAGAAGCTATTGAGTATGCTTTAAACGCTTCTCATAGAATAGATAAAATTCAACTCTTCTCTCCTGCTATATTCGATTATAATCAAAAATTAATAGATTTTAATTTATTAAAATTTGAAAAAAATAAAGAGTTGTATATTAAAAACTTTTTAACAAAAGCGGGATTTTATAATAAAAAATTTATATGTTCATGTTCAAAAGAAGATTTAATTAAATTATTTACTTTTGATTGGGAAAAAATAAAACTTCTTAAAAGTATAAAAATAGAAGTTTTTCTAGGAGAATATGATAAAATCATTGCTTTAAAAAAAGCTCTTGAATTTTTTAAAGAGTATGATATCTATTTTATAAAAAAAGCTAACCATTTTTTAAGGAGACAAGTTGGATGATTCTTTGAAAACTTTTAAAGAATATTGGGATATTGTTATAGGTTTTGGAAGTTTAATTTTTGCTATCTTTTTTCATTTTCAACATTTAGAGGTTATTGCTACTATTTTTGCTGCTATTGGAATAGGTGCATTGGCTGTTACTATTTCTGAAATTGCTGAAATTTTAGCTGAGAGATTTGGTGAGCCATATGGAAGTATGATTCTTACTTTTTCTGCTGTATTAGTTGAGATTTTAATTCTTTTTATGGTTGTTTTAGAAGCAAAACATCATCCAGAGGTTCTTGATACTGTTAAGAATGGTATTATTGCTACTGTTATAGTAGATTTAAATGCTTTACTTGGGCTTGCTGTATTTTTAGGTGGACTTAATTTTAAAGAGCAAGTTCATAATGAAGATACCTCTGCAAGTTATACAACGGTACTATTTGTAGCTGCAGCTATGCTTTTAGTTCCTACTACAATCTCTTTACACTCTACTGAAGATGCTTTATTTAAAGCAAGCGTTATTATTTCAGCTCTTTTATTAATTTTTTACTTTTTTATTTTTAAGTTTCAAACAGATACTCATGTGCATTTTTTTAAATTTAAAAAAAGAAGTAGGGTAAAAATAGAAGAAGATGATGAAGATTATTTTTTTGATAAAAAGAGTAATTTGTTTAATATTTTATTTTTAATCTCTTTACTTGTAATAATTGGGATTTTGTCTGAAATTTTTGCAAATGATGGAACAAAGGTTTTTAATAATTTTGGTCTAACAGCAGGATTTGTAGGGATTTTAATAGCATTTGTAACTGTTGCACCTGAGCTTTTTACGGCTATTAGAGCTGCTAAAAATGATGAAATGCAAAGAGTTATAAATATAGCAATGGGTGCAAGTACAGTTTCTATCTTATTAACGGTTCCTTTTTTAATATTTTTATCAATGATAGTTGGAGTAAAACTTACTCTTGATTTTACTCCATTGCAAGTTGGAGCACTTTTGCTTACAATTTTGCTTGTATGGAAAACAACAGAAGATGGAGAGACCAATTATCTTGAAGGATTGTCTCATATAATGATATTTTTAAGTTATGCAGTAGTTGCTATTTTTTATTAATATGTTAAAATTAACGTCAATTCGATATAAAATAATATTGCTAAAAAAGTATTTAAATAAAGCGAAGTAATTGCAAATTTTAACGGAAAAAAAGCGTTAAAAAAAGTGCACTAAAAGCAAAAGCGGTCTGCACTTTTTAGCTTTTTTGAAGTGTTAAAAAATTTGCACCTCTTACTGAGCAGATTTAAATACTTTTTGTTAAATCGAACTCGCGTTAATTTAAAACTCCTTCATAACACTGCTTCTTATACATATTATTTGCTTTTTCTAAAAGCTCTTTTAAAGACTCTTTTAAAGGGTCCCCTTTTAGATTTAATCTAATTTCAGTAATATAAGAAACTCCATTTTTTACTTTACAAACTAATTGAAATTTTCTTGTAGTTTTATAACCAAATACTTTTTTAAAAGCTAATCTAAATTGAGAAAGAGTAACAACTTTACCTAAATTTTTATGAATAAAACTCTTCATTTTTTCGTTAAATTCTTTTGTAAGTTTAATAGATACAAGAAAATAAGTATCTGTATCACTTCCAAAACAAACTCCATGTTTTCTCCATTCATGCCTTGCAAGACTATATCTAGCAGATGGCATATAAACTTCTAATAGTTTTTCTACTCTATAACTTAAGTTAAAAGGTTTATAAGCACAATAGTTTTTTTTAGGCCACAATCCATGAAGAACAAAATAGTCTATTTTCTTTTGACTTCTACATACCTTATAATAAGGTTTTATCTTACAAAAACCATTTTGCCAACTAAGAGCTAAAATATTTTCATATGAAATAGCAAATAAAGAAACTACCATTAAAAAAGGTAATAAAAATTTCATAATATACTCCTAATTAAATCTATCTTATCTTTTGAATCTCTTATAGTATATTCAATCCCATTCATTCCAAACTCTCTATTTAAAACAAAAATATTATCTTTTTTTAAAATATACTCTATTTCTCTAGTTTTATTATACTCTACACTAAAATTAAACTCAAAAACATCTTTATATTCTATTAAAGTAGCATTATTAATAGCTAAATTTGCTACATCACTATAAGCTTTTACAAGCCCTCCTACACCAAGAAGTATTCCACCAAAATATCTCACAGTTACAATTCCTACATTAATTAAATTTGCACCTTGAAGAGTTTTCAAAGTAGGTCTTCCACTACTACCTCTTGGCTCTCCATCATCAGAAGATCCTTCTACTATTTGATTATATTCATTTAAATATCTAAATGCAGTTACAAAATGATTAGCTTTTGGATGTCTTTTTTTTAAATCTTCTATAAACTCATCAAACTCATCAAAAGGAAGCAAAAAGGAGTAAAATTTTGATTTTTTAATTTCTAAAGAAGCGGCAGAAAGTTTATTTACACTTTTCATTTACTATCAAAAAGCTTATTAATACTCTTATTATACATAATTCTTTCTATTACATTTGCAAAAAGTTTTCCTGTTTTTAACACTTTTATTTTTTTACACTCTTTTTTTAAAGGAATTGTATCACTAATTATAAGCTCATCTAAAACAGAATCTTTAATTCTCTCAAAAGCAGGTCCAGAAAGCACTCCATGAGTAGCATAAGCCATAACAGAATTTGCTCCTTTTTCTTTTAAAGCTCCTGCTGCTTTTACCATAGTTCCTGCAGTATCTACCATATCATCAATTAAAATCACATCTTTACCTTTTACATCTCCTATTATATTCATAACTTCACTTACATTTGCTTTTTCTCTTCTTTTATCTACTATTACCATATCAAGCCCTAGTTTACTTGCAAAATATCTAGCCCTTGCAACTCCTCCTATATCTGGACTTGCAATAATTGGATTTTTTAAATTTTTTTCTTTAAAATAATCAAAAAATAAAATACTTCCATATAAATTATCAACCGGAATATCAAAAAACCCTTGAATTTGACCTGCATGTAAATCTATTGTAACTACTCTATCAATTCCTGCTTTTTCCATCATATTTGCAACAAGCTTTGCAGTAATTGGAACTCTTGGTGCTGCTTTTCTATCTTGTCTTGCATATCCAAAATATGGAATTACTGCTGTAATACTTTTTGCACTTGCCCTTCTCATAGCATCTGTTACAATCAATAACTCCATTAAATTATCATTTGTAGGAGCACAAGTAGACTGAACAATAAAACAATCAAGTCCTCTTACACTCTCTCCTATTTGAACACTTATCTCTCCATCGCTAAATCTTGTAATATTAATTTTACTCAAAGGCTGATCAAGATAAAAAGCTATATCTTCAGCAACTTTTGGATTTGAAGTTCCGCTAAAGATTTTAAATTTCATTACTTCTCCTTTTGTTTTATTAATGAAATGTTATCAAACTAATTAAAATTTTAAAATAAAACTTGACATAAATTTGATTTTATATGATAAAATTATTTTAAAAAAGGAACGAAAAATGAGTTCTAAAAACAAAATCACTCTTATTATTTTTGGTGCACTCTTTTTTTTATTGGCTCCTGGGCTTTATTTTATTCAAAAAAGTCTAACAGACTTAGCAATTAAAGAAAGTCTTGATAAGGCTAAAAAAGCTGCAGATGAATTAGTTGCCGTAAGACATTATATGGCTACAATTGCCCCTTATGTAAAATTTACAAAAAGTGATATTTCAAGATGGGCAGCAACCCCGGCATATACAGGTAGAAATGTAGCAAAAGAGGTTACTCAAAAAAGTGGATTTTATATAAAACAGACTTCTTTAAAATATAGAAATCCTTTAAATAAACCTACAGATGATGAGGTAAAAATCTTAAAAATAATAGAAAAAACAAGAAAACCCTACTGGGAAATAGCTATAAATGCAAATAGAGAAAAAGAAATTAGATATGGGAAACCTCTTTTTATAAAAAAAGTATGTTTAAAATGTCATGGTGTGCCATATAAAGATGTTCCGGCACCCCTTTATAAAGCTTTAGTAAAAGATTATGGAAATGTTGCATTTAATTATAAAGAAGGTGATGTAAGAGGAATGGTATCTGTAAAAATTCCTTTAAAAGTTGCTATACAAAGTATTGAAAAAACTAAAAGTTTCTTAATAACTTATGGAATTGGAACAATTATTTTTATTTTAATTATTATCTATTTAACTATTAATTACTATTTTGAAAAA
This sequence comes from uncultured Nautiliales bacterium, assembly GCA_964514005.1. GTDB lineage: Bacteria > Campylobacterota > Campylobacteria > Campylobacterales > Nautiliaceae > CAZEOW01. The sequence continues at coordinate 5,305 of CAZEOW010000004.1, read as the reverse complement.
AATATTGTTCGTCCAATAAAAGAATATTCACAAACATTAACTAAAAAAGAAGATGATTTAACTATTACTCTTAATGCAAGAGGGGGAGTTGAAACAAAAACCATTGCAAATGCTATAAATAAATTTATTAATGCATTAAAAGAGATTATAAACAATATAAAACAATATTTTGTTAAATTAATATCTATCAATAATTTACTTGATTCAAGCTACTCAACTTTAAATGAAAATATTAAATCTCAATCTAAACTAATTCAAGAAGTAAGAAATCAAGTAGCAGATGTAGAAAATAATTTAGGAATTGCTGAAGAAAAAATAATCGATACTACTGAAGATATTGAAAAAACTCAAAAAGTATTAGCTCTTACTATAGACAAATTAAATGAAGTTACAAGTAATATTGAAACAGAAACTGTTAATGAAGAAGAAATGGCTCAAAACATAATATCTCTTGCAAATCAATCAGAACAGATTAAAGATGTAATAAAAATTATAAAAGATATAGCAGATCAGACAAATTTACTTGCACTAAATGCAGCAATTGAAGCGGCTCGTGCAGGAAAACATGGAAGAGGGTTTGCTGTTGTTGCTGATGAAGTTAGAAAATTGGCAGAAAAAACTCAAAAAAGTTTAGGGGAAATAGAAGCAGCAACTAATTTAATAGTTCAAGGGATTATTACTACAAAAGATGAAATAGAAAAAAATAGTAAAAGATTCCATTTAATAAGTAGTGATACGAATGAGTTAATTGATAAAACAAATGAAACTATGAAAAACTTGAATTCAACAATTAAAAATGCCAAAGAGGCTGTAAAAAGCACTGTAAATATAAATACTCATGTTAGATTACTTATAAAAGAGACTCAAAAACTTTTACAAGAGAGCAAAAATACCGAAAAAGTTACTTCTTCTTTACACGAAGCTATTAATAATTTAAATACTATTATAAAAGAATTGGAAAAAGAGACTAAAAAATTTAAAACTTAATTTCTAACTCCTCTTATCCATCCCCCTCCAAGAAGTTTATCATTATCATAAAAAGCACAAACTTGCCCTTTTGCTATCCCAAATGCTTTTTCATTTAATCTAACAATAGCTTTTGATTTGCTCTCCATTTTTACAATACCTCTTACTTCTTCTGCTCTATATCTAACTTTTATTTTTGCTTCAAAAATCTTTTTATCAACAAATAGATTTACTCCCTTCAAAAAAATCTGAGTTTTACCAAGGTCTTCTTTATCTCCTACTATTAATACATTACTTTTTGCATCAATTCCTATTACATATTGAGGTTTGTGAGATTTAAATAATCTAAAACCTTTTCTTTGACCTACAGTATAATAAGCATATCCTTTATGAGTACCTATTTTTTTTCCTTTTTTATCAACAACTTTTCCGGGTTTATCTGGATTAAAATGAAGCTTTAATACATCAATATAATTTGTATCAATAAAACATATATCTTGCGACTCTTTTTGATTAGCAAACTCCTCAAGCTCTATTTTTTGAGCAATTTTTTTAATCTCTTCTTTTTCATACTCTCCAAGAGGAAAAATAAGTTTTTTTAAATCTTCTTTTTTAATTCCAAATAAAAAATAACTTTGATCTTTTTTTTTATCTTTTGCTTTATATAAAAACTCCCCATCATTTCTCACATAATGACCTGTTGCAGCTTTTTGACAATTATACTTTTCTAAAAAATTTAAAAAAATTCCAAATTTAATTTTTTGATTACACATTGCACAAGGATTTGGAGTAAGTCCATCTTGATAGCTCTTTACAAAATATTCATAAATCTCTTTTTCAAACTCTTTTTCTACATCTTCTATAAAATATTCAAAACCTATTTTTTTACTAAGTTTTTCTATCCTTTTTATATTAGCTTTATGATTTACCCCTTTATGCATTTTCATATAAAGACCAACAACCTCAAATCCAGCTTCTTTTAATAAATAAGCACTAACTCCACTATCAACTCCTCCACTAACTCCAAGTAATATTCTCATTTTCTATCCTAAATATTTTTTTATTCCAGTTTTTATCATCTCATAAATCTCTTCCATTCTATCATCCGTATTAAAAAAATAAGGATCTGGCACATCATAATCAAGAAGCATTTTTGCATTTTTAAATCCCATTTTTTTCAAATCTTTTAGATTATTAAAATCCATTGCAAGAACTAAGTCCCATTTTGTTAAATCATCTTTATTTACTTGCCTTGCCTTGTAATTTGAAATATCAATTCCTTTTTTTTTAGCTATTAAAATACTTCTAAGACATGGACTCTCTCCTTCGTGCCATCTGCTTGTGCCAGCACTATCAAACTCATATTCTGGATACAAACTTCTTGCAATTCCTTCTGCTAATGGACTTCTACAAATATTACCCAAACACACAAATAAAACTTTCATCAACTCCCTTTTTTTTCGCTATTTTAACATTTTGATATAATTTTACAAAAAAAGGATTACAATGGCTAAAGTAGCGATTAACGGGCTTGGAAGAATAGGGAAAATGGTTCTTTGGCATTATGTAACAACAAAACCCAAAAATATTGAAATTGTAGTAGCAAATGGAGGAAGCGGAACACCTGAAGATTTAGCTTATATGCTAAAATTTGATTCAGTTCATGGCAGATTTCCAGCTGATATACAATATACAGATAACTCTTTAATAGTAGATAATCAAGAAATGAAAATTGTAAGCGAAAGAGACCCTGAAAAACTTCCGTGGAAAGAAATGGGAATTGATATCGTTTTAGAAGCAACAGGAAAATTTACAAAAAAAGAAGATGCAGCTAAACATATAACTGCAGGAGCAAAAAAAGTAATAATCACAGCACCGGGTAAAAATGTTGATAAAACTATTGTTCTTGGTGTAAATGATAATGAATACAACCCAAATAATCATCATGTAATTTCAAATGCAAGCTGTACAACAAACTCTCTTGCCCCAGCTATGAAAGTTTTAGAAGAAGTTTTTGGAGTTGAGAGTGCTTTAATTACAACTGTTCATTCATATACTTCAAGTCAAGTAACAATTGACAGAAAAAAACCGGGAAAACATAGAAGAGGAAGAGCTGCAGCTGTTAATATCATTCCTACAACAACAGGAGCAGCAAAAGCTACAACAGAAGTAATCCCTTCTTTAAAAGGAAAAATGAATGCAATGGCTCTAAGAGTTCCAACACCTGATGGAGCTGTAACAGATATTTCGGTAGTATTAAAAAAAGAAGCAACAGCAGAAGAAATTAATAAAGCATTTGAAGAATATGCAAATAATCAGTTAAAAGGTATTTTAGAAATAACATACGATGAAGTAGTATCAAGTGATATTCTAGGAAATCCTCACTCAAGCATAATAGATGGACTTTCAACTATGGTAGTTGATGGGAATAAAGCTAAAATTTTAGCTTGGTATGATAATGAGTTTGGATATGCAAGAAGAGTATTAGAACTTGCTCAATTAGTAGCGGAGAAACTTTAAAATGATTTTTTTTAAGATACTTCTTTCATAAGTTATGATTTTTTATCCACTTTTGTAAAATTAAAAAATATTCTAAAGATTTGAAGTATTAAATTTTAAACTATCTTTTAAAGATAGGTTTTCCTTTTTTTATTAAAGTTGTTGAAATAATTGAAAAAAAGGTTTAAAAGAAATAGTTTGTGAGGTGTATGGTTATCATTTTTAATTACTTTTGATATTATCTAAAATTAAATAACAAACTCTATAAAATTCAATAAGTTTTTCCTGAGAAACTTTTTTTATAAATTTTTCTTTACAATGAGAATTTTGTTTTTTATTTCCATGGATTTTACGATTTCTAAATTCAATAATTTCGCATATTAATTCTTTTTTTGCTTCATCGTAAATTTTTAATTTTTTTAAAATTTCATAGACTTTAAGCCTAAGAGAGTTTTTTTCAATATCTAATTTTTCGTTATCTTTTTTAAATTTATAACAATTATCTTGCTTATCAAAATAGATTAATTTATAGCTAATCTCTTCTAAAATTTTTATCATCTGATAAACTGCATAAACAAAAGAATTTCGCATATTGCTATTTAAAATTTCAAAAACTAAATTAGAATTTGATTGTATATTTTTTGCAAAATTAGGATTTTTAAAACTTAAACTTTTTATATCTTCAGTAATTTGCCAAATCTTTTTTAAATATCTTTTCTTCAAAGCTCTTATAATAGTTTCGTTAAAACTTTCAAAGCTGTTTTTAGCACTATATTTTTCAAATGGAGAATCTTTTTGGATATATCCTATAATCTGGTTAAAAAATATATTTAAAATTAAACTGTCTTTTGAAGCGGTAAAAAGGATAATTTGAATAGAAGGATTTAATTTTTTTATAGTTTTTAAAATTTTATATCCGCTAATTTCTTTTACTTTTTGAGATTCTTCATTCAAAAGTCTTAAATCTAAAATAATGGTATCAGGGTTAAATAATTTTATTTTTTCTTTAACTAATTTTTCAATCTCTTGAAAACTAATATTTTTAAATCCACCCAAAAAATTAAATTCAACTTCTTGAAAAAATTTTTTTAAATAAACTTTTATAATCTCTCCCCATTCTTTCCTATCATCAATAAGCAAAATTTTCCCATAGATTTGAGAATAGTTATTTTGAATTAAATTTAAATCATTCTTTTCAAATTTGGCTTTCAAATATTTATAATAAAGCATATATTCAAGTTTTTCTCTATTTTTCTTAATTAAATCATTATCAATTTCTAAAACTCTACTCCAAACATCAACAGCCCATTCATTAGTAACTGAATGGTGAGATAGATAAAATTTTGGAGGTTTTATTTCAACAGACTCTAAAAATTTAGGAAAATTAAATTTTACTTTTTTAGTTTTAAAATTTTCTATTTCATCACTTTTAATTAAAAAAATATTATCAGTAAATAAAATTTTTGCTAATTCATTAAGCTTATTTAAAGTAAAAAGAGTTAATTCGCTAATAATTACTATTGGCAAATCTCTTAATTTTTCAGAAAATTTGATATGAAAGGCAAGTCTAATTCCTAAAAATTCTAAATAATTATTTGAAAGGTTGTCTTTGATAAAAATGGCCTTTAAAGTTTCAAATTTTTCTAATTCTTTTACAATTTCATCTAAAGATTTATCAATATTTGCAAAAATATTAGCTTTGATGTCTTTATCAAAAAATGAAGTATCTATATTATCATTATGAATTATAATTTTCATATTTCGCCATTTTTTCAATATAAGAAGTTAGTTTATTTTTAATTTCATTCATCTCTTTTTTAGTAATTTCTCTATTTGTAAA
>CAZEOW010000003.1:0-26733 GCA_964514005.1 uncultured Nautiliales bacterium | reverse complement strand
AACCCAAATATATAAACTTATACATAAAAGTTAATTCAATTCTTAATAAGCATTAATTCTAATGCTTCTTTACAAAGCTTTTTCCATAAAGTTGAATTTTTTACATTGACACATTTATTTAAATACTCTTTTTTATCTGTTAAATTAGCTAACATAAAGTAAGCCCTTGCTAAATTATCCCCTTTTACTCTTTGAATAAGTTCTTTTAATACTTTAATAGCAGCTTCTTTGTTTTTAGTATATTTTGCATATATAAAATCTGCAAAAGGTGAATAAGGATAACTATGAAAATAGTTTTGTAAAAATACAATTTTTTTAGCATATGTAGCCGCAAGCAAGTGATTTTTATTATTAAGAGCATATTTTATTATCTTTATAAACGCATCTGTTGCTCTAATATCTTTTTTATTTAAATAAGAGGCAATTTTTAAAGCTTGTTTATACTCTTTTAAATTCCATAAAGCAAAAAACTCTTTTAATCTAAAATCAAAACATCTTTTTTCTACTTGACACAAGTCTTCAACTCCTTTTACTACCTCCTTATAATCTTTTAACTTGTAAAGTGCTTCAATTTTTCTTTTCATCCATTTAACAAACACTTTATCATCTGGAGAATTAAGATATTTATTGCAAATAATAGAAGCTAATTTATAATCTCTTGCTTTAAAAGCACATTTATATACTTTATTATCATACTTCTTAGGTAATACAACATTATATTCATTTACTACATTGCTAAATTCAAAACATTTATCCTTTTGTAAAAGTTCTAATGCATACTCTTTTGCAACTTTTTTTATTAATTTTTTGTCTAACTTAGATTTCTTAGATATTTCCAATATTTCTTTATATCTTTTTAATTTTTTTAAAATCTCTATTTTCTTTTTCAAAGCTTTAAATGCAATCTCACTTCCGTGATACTTTTTAATAAGTTCATTTACATTTGCAAGTTGTTTAGTTAAATTATTATCTCCTACCTCAAATAATACTTTATCTCTTAAAATAGCAACAGAATTACTATATTCTCCATAAGGAAACTCATTTAGATATTTATCAATCCATTTAAAAGCAAGCTTATAATTTTTAGAATTAAAACTCCATAAAGCAAGATAATATTCCAGTGGTTCATACAAATCATCAAGCTTTTTTAGTCTACTTAATAAATCAGTTCCTATTTTAATAGCAAGGTTATACACTTTATTAAAAGCTAAATTTTTTGCAAGTTCAAAAGCTTTTTTCTTATCTTTTAAAATATACTCTTTATTAACATCAAAAACCTTTTGATAATAGACAATTGCAGTTTTTACATCTCCTTTATCTATATATCTTTGAGCAAGTCTCATAGCTGCAAGAGAAGCTATTTCAATATCTTTTGTAGAAAATAATGCTTTTTTATATAACTTTAATGCTTTTTTACTCTCTCCTAGAGAATATAATTGATCAGCCAAATAAATCATAGCTTTATAGGCAAAATCAGTTTTAGGATATTCTGTAAGAATTCTTTGATAAAAATAGCTTGCATCACTCATAAAACCAAGTTTTGAATAATTTCTAGCAATTAACAGTAACACATTAGGCAAATACTCATTATATGCATACTCTTTTATCCATTTTTTACCAATATTTATAACTTCATCAGATTTATTATTTTTATCCAAAATACTCATCTTTAAAAATAGTATATCTGGAACAAAAATAGAATTTTGATACGCTTTTAAAAATTCATTAATATCATCTAAAACATCTTTTCTTTTTTTATAAGCTCTTTGAATCGCAAAATATTTTATAATATCTTCTGCACTTTTTTTAATATCAAGAGGATTTCCATACTCATCTACTGCTCCTACAAAAGGTCTAGGAGAATTTATAAAATAAAAATTCAATCCTTTATTTTTTTTTATTCGATAAAAAGGAGCAATAACTACCCATTTTTTTGCTTTTTTCACTTTAAAAGGATTTATAAGAGCATTATTATATAAGTTACCACTAAATCCTTTTAAAATAAAAGGCTTTTTTACTTTTATATATAAGTAAAAATTTTTATCAAAAATAGGAGTTATTTCAAAATATATACTTTTTGTCTTAAAAGTAGGAGTAGAAGGAATCTTATTAAACTTACAGATTATTAAATTATTACTTTTTCGACATTCAATAGGAGAAGCACTATTAAGAGTTAAAATTTCTAAAGAAGGTTTTTTTAAATAACTAATATTTAATTCAAAAGCAAAAATAAAAGAAAAAAAAAGAAAAAATAACCTCATTACATTTGAATTGTTGCATTAAATATATCTGAAGCTATTATTCCAAAATAGATAGTTCCTGCTAATAATATAAGCTGACCTATTAAACTCCCCGTTGTCATTGGAATTTCTGCTACACTTCCTTCTTGAGGCTCATCAAAATAGATATGTTTTACAATCCATGCATAATAAGCAACTGCAAGAGCCGAATTTAATAAAGCAACTAATACTATTGGCCATAAACCAGCATCTACTCCTGCATAAAATGCAACAGCTTTACTTAAAAATCCTGCAAGTAGAGGAATACCTGCTAAAGAAAATAATTGAATTGTAAACAATAAAGCATGCATTGGTGATTTTTTATAAAGTCCTTTAATATCATCAAGATATTTAATTCCACCCTCTCTTCTTAAATCGTTTAAAATTAAAAATACACTTGTTTGCATAAAGATATATGCAATTGCATAATATAAAACCCCTGCATAAGAATATGCACTTGCTGCTGCAGCAAATGGAATAAGAGCATATCCACTATGAGCAATTGAAGAATAAGCTAAAATTTTTGAAATTCTTTTTTGCCATAAAGCCATAAAGTTTGCAAGTGTCATAGTTAAAATAGCAAAGAAACTAAAAATTAATACAGTTGCAGTAGGATAAGCAATTAAAAATTTATAAAAAGCTTTAAAGATAGCAACTAATACTACACTTTTAATAACCCCACTTAAAATTCCAGCCGCTGCATGATTTACTTGAGAATAAGTATCACTTGCCCATCCATGCATTGGAACAATTGTAAGTTTATAAAAAATACCCGCTAACATAATAGCTACTGCAATTAATGTAAATTTACCATCTACATTTATTTGAGCATAATTAAAACTGTCTGTTACAAAACTAAACATTGCAAAACCGATTAAAATAATACCGCTTGCAACTGCACCAGCAATAAACGCTTTAATAGCACCTTCTGCGTTGTAAGCATTTCTAATATTAGCTACTAATATATAAGAAATTATAGCAATAACTTCAAACAATACAATAAATACAAAGAAATTATTTGTCTCAAGTATTCCTAAACTTGCACCTGCAAGTAAAAGCATTTGAGAAATTAAAGGTCTTTCAAAGCCACTAAATGTTAAAGATGCTGCTGCTAATGTAATTAGCATTACATATTCCATAAGTTTTGTAGCATCATCTAATACAAAATAAGGAAACACACTATTTAAACTCATATTATTATATACAAAGTAAGCAGAAGCTATAAATGCCAATACAGCAATGAGCTTTGCTATTGTAATATGGTTTTTATAAAAAACAGGTACCAATAATCCTGTTGCGATTAATACTATAAAACTCATCACATACCTCCAAGAAAGCTAAATGCTTGATTTGCTATATCAAAAATTGGTTGTGGCTGAATTCCAAAATATATAATTAATAAAGCAAATACAGCTAATGCAAATTTTTCTGCTAAACTCATATGAAAATTATATTTAGCAACAATATCTGATATAGGACCATGAATTGCCCTTCTAATAGCCCAAATAATATATCCTGCACTAATTAATGAAGATATTGCAATGACTGCAATCCACCATCCAAAAGATTTAATTGCTGATACTATAATTGTAAGTTCTCCAACAAATCCCATAGTTCCCGGAAGACCAAGAGCCGCCATACCGGCTAATACAAATATAGCACTTACATATGGAGCTTTTTTCATAATACCACCCATTTCATCCATATACCAGGTATGTGTTTTATGATGTAGCCATCCTGCTATTAAAAATAGTGGTGATATAACAAGGGCATGTCCTATCATTTCATAAAGAGCTGCACTTAAACCATCATATGTCATTGTAGCAATAGCAACTACTACAAGTCCCATATGAGAGATTGAAGAATAAGCAACCATTTTTTTAATATGTCTTTCATAAATAGCAAGCATACCTGCAAATAAAGTAGTAGCAATACCAAAGAATAACATATATGATGAAAAGTGAATTGTAGTTTGTGGCATTAATTCAACCGTAAATCTAATTAAACCATAAGCACCCATTTTTAATAATACACCTGCAAGTAATACTGATATACTGCTTGGTGCTTGAACGTGTGCATCTGGAAGCCAAGTATGAAAAGGAAATACCGGTAGTTTTGCTGCAAATCCAATAAATATTAACCACCAAACAAGAAAAGGGGTTGCAATTGCTGTTTCTTTAATTAAAGTTAAATCCCAATATCCTGTTTGTTTATAAAGTAAATAAAACCCAACAAACATAAACATAGAAAATACATGTGTATATAAGAAAAATTTAATTGCTGCATAAATTCTTTCTTCAGCTCCCCAAATACCTACTAAAAATAGCATAGGCACAAGAGTCAGTTCCCAAAACATAAAAAACCATAATACATTTGTTGTCATAAACACACCAAAAATAGGTCCACTAAACATTACAAGTAGACTAAAATAAGCTGCTTGTTTTTTCTCTTCCCAAGAAGTAAATACAACTAAAATTAAAAGTGCTGCTGTTAAAAGAAGCATTGCTACACTCAATGCATCAACTCTTAAAGTTAAATTAAAATCAAATTGAGAAACTTGTAAAAAAGTACCGAGTTCTAAAAATCCATTTTCAGGTAATTGATTATACCAGTTAAAAGCAATTATAAACTGTACAATAAACCACCCAAGTGCTATATATTTAGCAAGTCCTTCATTTGCACGAGTTAAAAAATAAAGTAGTGCCGATAGCACTATCGGTGCAAAAATTATATCTATTGCTACCATTACAGACCCTTTACAATTATTAGTATTGCAACTACGATAATTGCTACACCTATTACAAATAGCCCCATATAATCACCAATTCTACCAGTATGTCCTGTTCTAAATGCTTTATATACCCCTTTTGTAGCAGGAACAGTAGCATTTACAAGCCAATCTATTACGTAAGTATCAAACCATCTTGCAGATTTTCCAAAAGAGTTTACAACAATTGTTTTTGAAATCCATGTAATCATAGCTTCAACATAATATCCATTAAATAATACTTGATGTATAGTTTTCATAAAGTGATGAGATGAAATTTTTTCAAGTAATTTTAATTCTTTTACATAAAGGCCAACAATTATTAAAAAAATAATTATCATTCCTGTTAACATAAATGCAGTTAAACCTGCTACATGTGGTTCAATCTCTTCACCACCTACAATAAAATGAATAATATCACTTTGCCAAATTGCAATAGCCAATGTTACAACAGCTAATACTCCAAGTGGTAATCTAATCCATAAATTACTTGGAGAGTGCATACTTCCTTTTAGATCTTCATGTCTTGTTTCACCTAAAAAGATTAATATCCAAAGTCTTGTGATATATCCAATTGATAAAAGTGCCGCAATGGTTGCAAATACTTTAATGAAATCATTTCCATGAACCCAAGCATTTGTTACCACAAGCTCTTTTGAGAAAAATCCGCTAAACGGAGGAACACCTGCTAAACTTAAAGAACCCATTCCCATAAATAAAGCAACAAAAGGCGCTGTTTTAATAAGCCCTCCTAATTTCCATGCATCTTTTGTATGATGTGCAATATAAATTACTGCACCAGCACTTAAGAATAGTAATGCTTTAAAAATAGCATGGTTTACAAGATGTAGCATTCCCGCTGCTAAACTTCCAACTCCAAGTCCTACAAAAGCAATTGAAAGATGCGACATTGTTGAGTAAGCAAGGATTTTTTTAATCTCTTTTTGAACAAGAGCCGATGTTGCTCCAATAAATGCCGAAAGAGCCGCTACATTTGCAACAATAAATAAAGCTTCAGTATAAGCAAAAAAGTCAAACATTCTTGCAACAATATAAATACCAGAGTTAACCATTGTTGCACCATGGATTAAAGCTGAAACAGTAGTCGGACCTTCCATTGCATTCATAAGCCATGGATAAAGAGGAAATTGTCCAGATTTACCAATAGCTCCCATAAATATGAATAGAGCAATAACAAGAGCAGCTACTTTTGGAATTTCTCCATTATTTGCCATTTCATTAAGTTCTACTAAATTTAAAGTTCCTGCATAATAAACTAATAAACCAATTGCTGCTAAAATAAAGATATCACCAAATCTTGTATAAAGAAATGCCTGCATCCCTGCACTTGCTGCTGAATGTTTATAATACCAAAAGCTAATTAATGCATAACTTGCAAGCCCCATAAACTCCCAACCAACAAATGCACCAATTAAATCTTTTGTAATAACAAGTAAAATCATACCACCAATAAAGAATAATACTTTTGAATAATATCTTGGTTGATCTGGATCTTCACCCATATAATCATGAGCAAAATGAATATCTGCAAACCCTAATCCTGTTGCAATTAAAAGCATTACCATTGAAAGATGATCAATATAAATACCAAATGGTAATCTTAAATCACCATACGCAATCCAAGTATAATCTATATCAATAACTGTATGAGAATAGTTCATAAAAATAGAAATACTTGCAGCAAATAGCATAGCACCTACTATTTCTGCTACCCAAAAAGCTAAATTTATTTTTAATTTCCCTAACACATAAGCTAACACCGAACCTATAAACGGTGCTGTTAGTAATATTAATACTGCACTACTCATCTTTCACCGCCTTATTTAAATTGTCTGGAATTACTTCATTAGTAATTCTATATGTAAGTAAGAAAATTAAAACTCCAGCTGCTGCTTCAAGAGTAGCAATAACAATAATAACATAAGCAATTGCTAAATTTTTAGTAAGTCCAAAATGATACGCCCCACTTGCTAAAAGTAAAATAACTGCATTTAAAAGAATCTCAAGTGAAAAGAAAATCTTTAAAAAGTCAGTTTTACTTGTTACTCCATATAACCCCACTCCAAAAAGGGCTATTGCAAAAATTGCATCTATATAAAACCCTACCATTTTTTATTCCTTTTCATGTTTTAGAGTATGTAGCATTCTTATACTTCCATACAATACACTTGCTGCTACAACTCCCATAAATATTGCAAGTTCAGCGTAAAAATCCGTAAATATTTTTACTTGATCTTTTAAAGGTATAGCTTGTGATGGCGTTTCAGTATCAGGTAATAAAAATGGAATAATTAAAAGTCCAATCATTACAATACTAACTACTGCTACTGCCCACGGTCTAATTTCAAATTTAGGAAATTTAGCACCTATTACTGTTATCCCAAATAGAGTTAAAACAACTATACCACCTGTATATACAAATATTTGAAACAATCCTAAAAGTTTTTCATTCATAAGAATATAATAAATTCCTAATAAAAACATCATTATAACAAATGAAAGAACTGCTCCTACTGTATTTCTCTGAGTTAGACTCATAACCGCTAAAATAAGAGCCAACGCTAAAATTAAAACACTCATTTTCCCTCTCCTTTATTAGCAGCAGCTTTTTTAGCAGCTTCAGCCTCTTTTTTCTTTTTAAGAGCTTCAGCTTTTTTTCTAGCTTTTTCTTCTTCCTCTTTTTTCTTTTTTTCAATCCACTCTTCTGGCACATCTACTCTTACCCAAAAGTTTGTTAAATCTTCATGAGTTCCACCTGCAATCATTTCTATATCACCACCGCTTAATTTAATTGCTTTTTCTGGTTTTGTTGGACAAACATCCTCACATAATCCACAAAAAATACAAATAGCAAGATTTACTTCAGGAATAATTCTTGGTTTTTTAATAGGTAATTTTTTCATTACAATTGCATCAACAGGACAAATTTTATTACAAGCATCACATCCTATACATAAATCATATTTAATTTGATGTTTTCCTCTAAAAATCTGAGATTTATGTGCTGGATCTTTTACAACATCTTTTGTTGCTATTCTTGGTTCTGTTACAGATTTAAAAACTTTTGTAACTTTTTCAGCTATTTGAAATAACATCTTATGCTCCTAAAATATAAATTTTTGCAAATGCTATCCACACAAGATTTAATACTGCAAGAGGGGTTAGCCAACTCCAACAGAATTTAAGCATTTGATCAAGTCTAAGTCTTGGATTAGAAGCTCTAATACCTATCATTACTATCGCAATTAAAATAATTTTTAAAAACAGCCACCAAAAACTATCGAAGAATAATCCTTTATACCCTCCAAAAAATAAAACAACTGCTGCTGCTGATACAACTAAAATTTCTGTAAATTCAGCAAATTTTAAAAGAACATAATTTGTTCCTGCATACTCTGTATAAAATCCATAAACAATTTCTTGTTCTGCATCAGGAATATGAAAAGGTGGTTGTTCTAAAATACCAAGCATTGCAATAATAAAAATAATAGCACCAGGTAATAATATAAGAGTTGTAAGCCAAGTATTGCTATACATAATCTCATATAAATTCATTGTACCAAATAAAAGTGCAGGTGAAAGTGCCGCTAAGAAAAACGGAGCTTCCATCGATATCATCTGAGATAATATCCTCATACCACCAAGAAAAGAGTATTTATTATTACTTCCAAACCCTGTTAGGAACAATAAGAAAGGTTCAACTCCAATTAAAACAACAAGTCCTAACACTCCATATTGAGTATCTACAATTCCATGTCCATTGTTAATAAGAGGAGTCCATGGAATTAAGATAACAGGAAGTGCCGCTATAAGAGGAGTTAAAATTGGGATAATATTAAATAAATATGGATCGGCACTCTTTGGTGTTACAGATTCTTTTACTAAAAGTTTAAAAATATCATAAACAGTTTGTAAACTACCTGCTGGTCCATTATAGTGAGGACCTACCCTTTTATGCACATATGCAAGAGTTTTTCTTGCAAAATAAAAAACAAAAAATGTCCAACCTAATAAAAATAAAAAACCCGGAAACACTAAAATATAAAATAACATTTCACCAATACCCATTTTCACTCCTTATCTATCTAAGTCACCCTGACAAATATGCATACTTCCATAAAATAGTGGAATATCTGATAATGTTTTTCCACTTAATAACTTATCAAGAACCATTGTATGATTTACACTTGGGGCTTTAATTTTAAGTCTGTAAGGACTTGTAGCTTTATCTTTTGTTACAAGATGCATTAAAATCTCTCCTCTTGCCCATTCAATTCTATTTACCGCTTCACCTGCTGGAAGTCTTTTTGGCATTTTTACAAGATGGTCTTTTTTAGGGTCCATTTCACCTGCTTCAATTCCTGCTCTAATTTTTGCAATAGCTTGTTTAATTAAATCAATTGATTGATTAATCTCTTTATAGATTATATAAAGTCTATCTCTTGTATCTCCACTTTCACATGTAACATAATCTATATCTAAATCTGCATAAGCTGCATAAGGTTCATCAATTCTTACATCGGTTTTAAAGCCTGTACTTCTTGCAATAGGACCTGCTAAATAAAATTCTTCTACATCATCTTGTGTAAATACTCCTACTCCTTTTGCTCTTACAGTCATAAGAGGGTTATTTATAAATATATCTTCTATATCTTTTTTAACAGATTCCCACTTTTCAATTGCTTCTTCAATTTTCTTAAACCAAGCTTCTGCATCCTCTAAAGGATATCTTACACCACCTGGTTCTACACATGCAGTTGCAATTCTTGCCCCACTATACTCTTCTAAAACATCAAGAAAATACTCTCTAACATCTAAATTCCACATTAAAAATGTTGCAAGCCCCATTGTGCCAAAAAATCCACCAAGGGAAATTAAATGAGAAGCTATTCTTCCTGTCTCTCCTAGGATAACTCTCATATATTTAGCAAATTCTGTAATCTCTTTTCCGGCAATTTCTTCTACTGCTTGAGAATAACAAATCATAGGATTTGGATTATCCATAAAACAAATTCTCTCAACTGCTACTATTGTTCCTATAAAATCTTTTCTCTCTGCTAAATGTTCTAATGCCCTCCAAACATATCCTATATCTGGCTCTACTTTTTTAATATTTTCACCATCTATATAAACTTTTAATCTCATAGGACCACTTGCTGGATGAGTAGGACCCCAGTGAAGAACTGTTTTACTTTCCTCATGTCCCATTGTTTTTTCATGTTCTTCATACTCTTCTAAAAACTCTTCTGTAATAGAGTTTACATTTTCTATTAAATTTTTTTCATGCTCTTTCCACTCAAAATCTTTTCTAAATGGAAATTTCCCATAATAATCTCTGCTAATTAAGAAATATCTTAAATTTGGATGACCTTTAAATTTCACTCCATAAGTAGAATAAGCTTCTAATTCATGCCAATCAGCACTTGGAAATAAAGGAGTAATTGAATCAATTTCACATTTATCAAGTTCTCTATCTATATCAACTTTTAACCAAATATTTCTTCTATTTCTTAAATCTTCTAGAAAATAATTTACTTCTATTTTATTTTCATCAATAAAATCTGTAGGAGATACAGTAGAACAGGTCCTAACTCCCTCTTCTTTTAAAGCTTTAACTACATTTAATAAATCTTCTTTATTTTTTAATTTAGCTTTTACCCATTTTTGTTTATAATCTTCAACATACTCCATATCAAATTTATTAAGTATCTCTTTAATTCTCTCCATTGTCATCCCTTAAAATTTCATTTGTTTCCAAAGGCCGCCTTGGCTTGATGCACTTGGCTCCCCTCTTTTAATTTTTTCTTTTAACTCTTCAAGACCAGCAATAATTGCTTCAGGTTTTGGAGGACATCCTGCTACAAATATATCTGCAGGCAAAATCTCTGTCATATTTTTGATAACTGAAACACTATCATTATAAGGGCCTCCATCATAAGCACAAGCTCCTATTGCTGCTACATATCTTGGCTCTGGCATTTGTTCATAAGTTCTAAGAAGAGCCGGTAAAATTTTTTTACTAACTAATCCGGTAATAAAGATAATATCTGCTTGTCTTGGAGTTGGTGTCATTATATATCCATACCTTTCCCAATCATATCTTGGTCCCATTGCCGCAAGTATCTCAAGAGAACAACATCCACTACAAAAGTGCACTATCCAAGGTGATTTACTTCTTGCATAATTAAAAAAATCAAGAATCTTTAGCATTTCTATACTCCTTCATCGAAATAGTAATAGCGGCAAATAAAAGTATCCCAAATACCATTGCCCAATTTAAAGCCTCTTTACTATCAGCAAATACAAATAGACTAAAAAACAACCCTGCCATATCAAAAACAATAAAAGCAATTGCAAAAATAAAATATCCAAAGTTCGCTTTCATAGGAACTTCAGAACTTGGTGGAAGCCCACACTCAAAGTGATCATTTTTAATATCACTTGGATTAAAAGGGGCTACACTAATACCAATTAAATAAAGCAAAAAAATTCCAGCTAAAATACCAGCTGCATAAATTAAGACTGTTCCCATTCATTCTCCTTTTTTTTGTATCTTACCATAAATATACTACATTAATTTAACAAATTATAAATTAAAATTATAAATATCTCAAATCTTCTATTAACTTTTGATTAATTCTGTTACATTTTGTAATAATTAAAAACCTACTTCTTTTTCAGCGTCAAAAGAGTTTTCTTTTTCTTTTTTAATCTCTTCTATAAAATCTTCTACTTTAAAAAGCGGTTTTTTTCTTCGTGCTACTTTATAGGCTGTATTTTTTATGATTACTTCTATCTGTGCTCCTGTTAAGTCATATTTTGCTAATTTAGAAACATCAAAATTTTCTTCATAAGGGGCATTTTTAGGCAATTTTATCTCCCATATTTTTTTCCTATCTTTATAATTTGGTTTTGTAAACTCTATTTTATATTCAAATCTTCTTGAAAATGCCGCATCTATATTTTCGAGTAAATTAGTAGTAGCTATTAAAACTCCATCAAACTTTTCAAGTTGTTCAAGGAAAATATTTTGCATTTGATTATGCATTTTATCAGCACTACTAATTGCCCCTGTTGTTCTTACGCTAAAAAATTGATCAGCCTCATTTAAAAGTAAAATTGGTTTTGTTTTTAATTTTTCACTGATATGATAGTAATCATCAAACATTTTTCTCACATTTTTTTCACTCTCACCAACATACATAGAGAGTATTTTACTTGAGTCTAAACTTAAAATAGGTTTTTTAAGCTCTTTTGCTATTGCATATGCTGTAATAGTTTTACCGGTTCCGGGAGCTCCATAAAATATAATTTTGGCTTCTACATCAGAGCTTTTCTTAATACCCCACTCTTTTAAAAGTTTTAAAACTCTTTTATCTATCTGTTTTAATAAAATATCAAGCATATCCCTTGTTTTTTTAGGTAAAACTATTTCATCTAATCCTTGTTCTGGTTCAATTATTTCAAAAATAGTCTCTTTTACAATAGATTCTGTTTTTTTCTTTATTCTTGGATGGGCAAACTCATTTAAAATTTCTTCATTTAACATAAATATTTTTGTATATCCATTTCCTAACATTCCAAAAACTTCATCGTAATCAAAAATACCTTCACTAATAAGTTTGGAGTTATCATCTAAGAGGGTTCTGTTTTTAATTCTCTCTATTTCATCATGACTAATAAGGTTTAAAAGATAGTTTAGGTCTCTTATTTTTTCATTATTTCCAATAAATTCTTCTTTTAAAAGAGCTAAAAATAAAATCTCTTCTTCTTCACTCAATTCCTTTTCTATAATAAAATTTCTAACAGGCAAATCTATAAGAGTAAGTTTAATTCTGTCTTTTATAGTGTTTTCTATTAGTTTTAATTTACTTTGAAGTCTTTTTATATTGGCTGTTTCTTTATGATTAGAATTATTGTGATAAAAGTTAGCTATCTGTTCATAAATCTCTATTCTTAAAAATTCATCGTGCAGATATTCTAAATGTTCTTCATAAGGTGTTTTTTCAGGCACTATAATATCCAGATTTCCCTCTTCTAAAAGTTTTAAAAAAGTAACAGAGAGAGAAACAGATGAATTAAAAAGTTCAAGAGATGTAACATTATGGCTTTTTACATCTCCAAAAACACTTAAAACAAGCCAACCTTCATCTATAAGATTTTTAATATATTTAACTTTTTTTAAAAGTTCTATTTTCTCTTCTCCAAAAATAAAAGAGAGCAATGACCTTACTTTTACATCTTCAATTTCATCTAAATAACTTTCCACCATCCTTTGCAAAATAACCAATTCTTCATCACTTACATTTAATACTTCGTAAATTTTTGTCTTTTTAGGGTCTTCTAAAAAATCTATAATACTCTTCAAAACCCTCTCTCCTTAAAATTTTTATATAATTTTAATCAAAAAAGGTCAAATATGCAATTTTTATATGAGCCTAATCCTATAAATAATATAATTATAAAAGGAGAAAATCATAAGTATTTATTTAAGGTAAGAAGAATAAAAAAAAATGAAAAAGTAAAAATCAGAAATTTAAAAGACGATTATTTATATATCTATAAAATAGAGGAGATTAATAAAAAAGAGGCATATTTAACCTTAGAAGAAAAAATTTTAAAGCCTAACAAACCATTAAAATTTTTCCATTTAGGATGGTGTATAATAGAACCAAAAAATATAGAAAAGACTCTTCCAAGTCTAAATGAAATAGGCGTAAGTAAAATAAGTTTTTTTTATTGTGAATATTCTCAAAGAAATTTTAGGTTAAAACAAGAAAGATTAGATAAAATTATAATCAACTCTTCTCAGCAGTGTGGAAGAAGCAATAAGTTAGAAATAGAGATTTTAGATTCGTTAGAAGAGTTTATTAAAAAATACAAAAATTTTATAGCATTAGATTTTAATGCACCAAAAATAGAGTGTAAAAGCTATAATCTGCCTTTTATAATAGGACCTGAAGGTGGATTTAGTAAAAAAGAAAAAGAAATGTTTAAACAAAAAGTGTCTCTTGATGGATTTATATTAAAAAGCGAAACAGCCGCATTTTCAGTTAGTGCAAAAGTTTTATTATAAAGGGGGGGGTGAAGTTGAAGATAGTTATCCTAGAAGACGAAAAAGATTTAAATTATGCTATAAGTTTAATTCTTGAAGCAGAAGAGTTTAGAATATATTCATATTATACCCTTAAAGAGTTTTTACAAAACTTTGAAAAAATAGATCCTGATTTGATTTTGGCTGATATAACTTTACCTGATGGGAATTTTTTAGAAGAGATGAAAAAACATTTTCAAATCTTTGAAAGATACAAAATTATTATTATGTCAAGTCATACTGAAATAGAAAATATAAAAAAAGCCTTTGAGCTTGGTGCAGAAGATTTTATAAAAAAACCGTTTGATTATGAAGAAATAATTTTGAGAATTAATAAAATTTTTAAACCTAAAAAAATTATTTATATAGACGATGATATTAAGTATAACTATGAAGAAAAACTTTTAATAAAAAAAGCAAAAGTAATCAATCTTACAAGAAGAGAAAGTGATTTATTGGAATTATTTTTAAATAATGAAGGAAAGATTTTAAGTTCTGATTTTATCATATCTCACATATGGCAAGAATATGTTCCAAAAAATACTTTAAATGTTTTGGTAAAAAGATTAAGAGAAAAACTTGGAAAAAAAGATTTAATTATAAATAAAAGAGAGCTTGGATATATTTTTAGAAAAGGGGGAGAATAATGTTAAAAAAAAAACACCTTTTGCACATGTTTTTTATCACGATATAAAAAATAAACTTGCAAGTATTAAATTTTCAGTTTCCATTTTAGAAAAAAAGATTCCAAAAGAGAAAAAAGAAGAACTTTTAAGAAATATAAAAACCAATCTTAATATAGTTATTGAGATGTTAAAAGATTTTATTGAAGTTGAAAGATATAAAAGAAGTAAATTAAAAAATCATAGATTTAATTTAAATGAGTTAATATGGGAGATTTTAGAAGAGTTAAAAAGCGATATTGAAAGAAAAGAGATAGAAATAGTTTTTAAACACGAAAAGCTTCCTATTACTGCTAATAAAGAGTGGTTAAAAAAGGCTTTTTTTAATCTCTTGCATAATGCTATAAAATATAATAAATACAAAGGTGTTGTTTTTATAAAAGTAGAAAAAGAAAAAAGCGGTTATTTAATTTCTATAAAAGATACGGGAGAAGGAATTAGCAAAGAAGAAATAACAAAAATATTTAAAAAATATTATACAACTGATAAAAAAGAAGGGAGTGGAATTGGACTTAATTTAACTAAAGTGGTAATAGAAAAATTAGGAGGTTCAATTGCTGTAGAGAGTAAAGAGAAAGAAGGAACAAGTTTTTTTATATATCTTCCAAAAACAGCAAAAATTATAAGAATAAAAAGACTTGCCGCTGCTTTATCAACTGTTACGATTGTTCTATTGTTTTCAATAGATTATTTTTACTGTCTTTTTCCCCAAAAAATAGATATTGGCAGTTCAAATAATATGAAAATATACAAACTTGAAAACAATGTAATAATAAAGACTTATAAAAATGATAAGTTAGAAATAAGAGCTTATAAAAATTTATTTTCAACAAATTTTAAAAATAAGATTATTATAAAAAAAGCTGATGCTGAATTTATTACTAATAACAACAAAGTAGAAATAATAGCAGAAAATAATAAAATAAAAAATTACGGAACAGATTTTGAAGTAATAAAAAACGAAAAAACATTAGCTACAAGTGTGTATAGCGGGGCAATTACAACAGATAAAATTAAAATAAAAGAAAATGAAGGTTTTTATACAAAGAATGGAGAGATTATTAAAACAATACTTCCTCTTCCTGTTAAAGAGTTAAAAATAGAAAATATATTAAAATGGACAAGTCCTTATAAAAAGTTTGTAATTACTATCAGTAGAGATAAAAAATTTATAAAAACTCCTATTTTAAGATATAAAACTTCTAAAAAATATTTTTCTTTAAGCGAGCTTAACGATGGATGGTGGTATATTAAAATTCAAGCAATAAAAAACAATTTGTTTTCAAAACCAAAAACTATAAAATATCTCTCTTTAACAAATTACAAAAAAGCCCTAAAAGCTTATAAAGAAAAAAATCTGCCTCTTGCAAAAACATATATAGAAAAAAGTTTAGAAACAATAAATAAAGCTTCTTATAAACCTTATTTATTAAAAGCTAAATTATCTTCTCCAAAAGAGGCTTTAAATTTTGCCAATATAGCATATAACTTAAATCCTAATAAAGAGACTAAATCTGTTTTAGGAGAAATCTTATTTAATTTAAAAAAATTTAAAAAAAGTTTAGATATTTTAAAAAATAGCGAAAGTTATCTTGTAATAGCAAAAGACTATTTTTACTTAAAAGAGTATAAAAAGGCAAAAAAATACCTTTATAAAGTTTTAGAAAAAGACCCTTACAATAAAGAGGCTATTATATTGATAATAAAAGTATTAAAATATGAAAAATCGCCTCTTGTAAAGGTATTTGAGAATCAATTAAAGGAATTAAATGACAATACATGATGCATTACAACAATCTGATATAATTTTAATAGAAGGGAGTAAAAAAGTTGGAAAATTAACTTTTAGTTTATTTGAAATTTCAAGACAAAAAGCAAAAGTTTTAATTTTATCCGCTTATCCTAAACAAATTTTTGAAAAAAGATTAAAAGCAATTTCTTTTATAAAAGATGAAAAACTGCAACAAACTATTAAAAAATTAGAATATTTAAATTTAAAAGAGAATTGGGAAGACTTTAAAATTCAATTTGGATATAAGTTTTTGTTAGAAGATCTAAAAAGAATAATTAAAACTTTTAATCCTGATATTTTAATCTTTCAAAGAATTGACCTTTTATTTTCAATTTCGGATATAGAAGAAGTTAAACCTTTTATGGAAGAATTAATAGAAATAAAAGGAAAAATAAAACTATGGATAACAGCAGTTCCCAATAAAGACAATACTTCCTGTATAGAAATAATGGAAAATTTTAGTGATTTAAATTTAATAGTAAAAAGAACATCTCAAAGAATATTATCTATTAAACACTCTATTTTTCCTATAAGATATGAAGAGTGTCAATTTTTATACAATGGAGAGAGATTAAACCTTTCAGATTCAAAAGAAAAAAAAGTCTCTATCAATAAAAAGAAAATTTTAATAGTATCGCAAGACAAAAATCTACTCAATTTAAACAGGTATATTTTTGATAAACCTATGTTTGAATTAAAAATTGCTACAAACACTTCGGATGTAATTTCAAAAATTTTAGAAAATCCTCATATTGTCATTTATAATTCAGATAGATTAGATATAAGTATATGTAAAATGAAAGAAAAAATAGATTCAAAGATTTTATATATAGTAAATAAAGAGTATGTAAGAGTAGAAGATAAAATGCTTGCAATTAAAGAAGGATGCGAAGATATATTACCAAATAAATTTTTAATAGGAGAATACATTTTAGAAGTCGAAAAACTTATAAAGTTTCACTTTTATACATCTTTATTAAATAAATTTCCTAAAAATAAAATTGCAAATTCATTAGAAAATTTTTGCAAAATTATTAATTCATTATATTTAGAAAGAATTGTATTTACTTTAATTAAATTTACATCTGAACTTAATTTAGAAAAAATAGCCGATAAATTAAGAAATAAAGATATTATATATTTTGATGGAAAATTTTATTATGTAGTTTTAATTAATGTAAGAAAAGGGAATTTAAAACCAATTTTTGAAAAATTGTATATATCAAAAGCGGATATTATAGAAGCATTTGAATGGGAAGAGACAAAAATATGCAAATAAGAGTATTGCTGCTTTTATTTTTTATTCCTCTTTTTGCTTTAAATATTGATGTAAAAGGTTTAATCCAATATGTAAAAACTCACAAATACGATACAAAAAACCGCCTTTTATTAGCAAAATATTATATTCAAAAAGGAAATTATAAAGAAGCTAAAAAATATATAGAAAAAGTTTTAAAAATAGATAAAAAAAATAAAATAGCAAAAAAATTAAAAAGACAAATAGAATCTTTTTTTATTTATAAAAAATATTTAATCAAAAATCCAAATAATACAGTCTCTTACTTTTACGAAAAAGGAAAATATAAAAAGCTTTTACAATTCTTTTATGCTCTTAATGCAATAAAAAAAATAGACTCTTTAACTGATGATTCAAAAATAAAAATAGCAAGAGTGTTGATGTGGGAAGGAAAATATAAAGACTCTCTTTTTGTTCTATCTAAAATAAAAAACAAAAAAAGTATAGATTATTTTGAAATAAAAGCTTATAATTTATATTATCTTGGAAAATATAAAGAAGCAAAAAACTATTTTAAATTACTCTATTACTCTTCATTTAAATTAGACTATGCAAAAAAGCTAATTGAAATATACTATTATTTAGGAGAGTATAACAAAGCTGAAAAACTGCTTAAACAAATTACAAAATATGATAAAAAATTTACCCAAAAATATTCTAAAAAAATCGAAGAAGCTAAAAAAAGAGTTATTAAAAATTTAGAAGAAGCCTATAAAAAAGACCCATCTTACAAAAATTTAGAAGCACTTGCTTTTGCTTTATTCCAACAAAATCATAAAAAAGCAGTATTATTAGTTCAGGATTTTATTAATAAAAATCCCCATAATGACAATGCAAAAATTTTACTTGCAAAACTTCTAAGTTGGAGTGGAAATAATAAAGAAGCTTTAGAATATTTAAAAAAACTTCAACACACAAATAATCCAAAAGTAAAACTTTTACTTGGAAAAATCCTTGCATGGGAAGGAAAATATTATCAAGCTACAATCTATTTAAGTGATGTTTTAGAACACGGCAATAAAAAAGAAAAATATGAAGCTTATAAAATGTTGGCTTACATTCAAATGTGGCAAGGAAATAAGAAAAAAGCAAAAAGTATGTTTAAAAAGGTATTAAAAGAAAATCCATTTGACGAAGATGCAAAAGAGAGTTTAATGATTTTAAATAAAAATATCGCTCCACTTATAAAAAAATATAAAAAACTTCTTAAAAAAGACCCTGCTAATGAAGAGTATTTATTAAAATTAGCAGATTTTTATTATATGATAAAAAATTATCAGCAATCAGCTTATTATTATGAAAGATATTTGAAACTTCACCCTGAAAATGCTCAAATCTATAAAACTTTAGGAGATATATATCTTGAATTAAAAAATTATTATAAAGGTTTTGGAAATTGGGAATATTATGCAAACTATAAAAACACAAAAGAAGCTTATTTAGAACTTGCAAAAAGATACTATTGGAATGGTTTTAATAAAGAAGCTTTAAGAGTATTAAATCAATTATTAAATAAATATCCCAATTATAAAAAAGCTGCCATTTTAAAAGCAAAAATATTAAAAATATCTCCCAATTTTGTAACTTCAAGCACTGCTGCTACAATAGATGAATATTTTAACAACAGAAGTAAAAAGCTACTTATTTTAGGAGATAGAGCCTATTTTTCAAATAATTATGCAACAGCTGCAGATTATTATAAGATGTATCTATCATATAATCCTGATGATTATGATGTTCATGAAAAATATGCTTATACATTAGAATACTCAAAACAATACGCTAAAGCAGCAGGAGAATTTTATCTTTTAATGTGGTATAAAAAAACTCCTACTATTGAGTATAACTATGCTTATTCTCTTCAAAAATCCGGAAAAATAGAAGAGGCAAAAAAAATATATAAAAAACTTCTCTCTCAAATGCCAAAACCTCTTCCTAATTCTTTAAAAGAGTTTTTAAATAATTGGAAAAAAGCTTGGGAGAGTATGAATTTTAGAGAGTATTCAAAATTTTATGGAAAAAATTATACTAATAATTTAGGATGGGTATTAAGAAAACAGGCTCTATTTAAAAACTCCTATTTTATAAGTGTAGGAATATATGACCCTATATTATTAGAAAAAAGAAAAAATGTATATATAGTAAAGTTTTACCAAGTATTTGCATCTAAAAGAAAAAAAGATAAAGGATATAAAACTTTATATATTAAATGCGAAAAAAAGTGTAAAATTATTAGAGAAAGTTGGGAAAAAGGCAAATATGTTCCATTTAAAAAAGAAAACTCTTTAAAAAAATATATATTAGAAAATTTAAAAGCTATTGAAGCTAAAAAATCTAAATCAAAAAAAGTAGTTTCACATAAAAATATTATAAAAAAACCTCTTATTAAAAAAATTACTATAAAAAAACCTCCTAAAAAAATAATTAAACCCATTAAAACAACTCCTAAAAAAACTCAACCTAAAAAAAGTATAGTAGTAATAAAAACTTTAAAAAATTATTTTTTAAATTTTAAATTAAACTACTTCAAAGATAATCAAAAAACTGATATGACAACTTACTATTTAACAGCGGGAAAAAATATTTTTGGGTTAATTAGAGGATATAATCTAACTCAAAATAACCAAAACCATAAAAGTTACTACTACGGTATAGGATATAAAAATAAAAACTTCTTAATAGATATTTTTTATGATATTGAAAAAATGGTAGGATGGGATATTGAATATTTTAACAAATACACTTTTAGAATAAATAAACATAATTTAGCATATTCAAGAAAAAGTATCTGTTCTATTAAATACAACAGAATTAAAGCTGAAATTTCATACTTTAATCAAATTTCTCCTATTAGAGATTTGTGGTATAGCTTAGCATATGAGTATGTAAACAATAAAAATAATGTTTTTACTCCTCAATTTTATTATGACTTTTATGAATCATTTCCATTTACAATGTTTGCTGAAGGATGGTATCAATTTAACTCAAAAAATAGTTGCTACTATTCTCCTAAAAAGACAGATTCAAATTTTATAGGGATAAAATATCAAAAAAATTACTTAACATTAAAAGGTGCTATAGGATATAGTTTTTTTGATAGCAAAAATTTATATAAAATATCAGCTTTTTATAAAAATAAAATATTTAAAACCGGTTGTAGTTTTTCAAACAGCTCAAACACAACTAATACTAATGATTATGAAAGTATAGAATGTTTATTAGAAATATTAAAAGTTTGGTAAAACTTCCTGTTATTATATTTTTAAGTTTTATTTTAATAACAGGACTTGGTTATACGCTTTTTCACTTTTATCAGACTTTTTACAATATCCAAAATATTTTTGCAAAAGCCGGAATGATATTAATTCTATTTTTTACTACCCTAATTATTTTAAGATACTTTTTACTTTTATTTTTTTCAATAATTAAAATAGCTATTAATTCAGAAAAAGAGATAAATAAAAACACATCTTTAAAAGTAAGTATAATAGTTCCTGCATATAATGAAGAAGTTGTAATTGCAAAATCAATAGAATCTCTTACTCAACAAACTTATCAAAATTTAGAAATTATAGTAATTGATGATGGTTCAAAAGACAAAACATACTCCATTGCAAAAAGATATGAAAATCACCCTAAAAAAGAGATTAGAGTATTTAGAAAAAAAAATGGTGGAAAAGCTATGGCGATTAATTATGGTATAGAAAGAGCGGAGGGCGATTTAATAATGGTAGTTGATGCTGATTCAAAACTTGATAAAGATGCAGTAGCTTTAATGGTAACCCATTTTGAAGATGAAGACATAGCCGCAGTAGCCGGTTCAGTTTATGTAAGCAATCAAAATAACCTATGGACAAAACTTCAAGCCCTTGAGTATTTAGAAGGGCTTAATATGGTAAGAAATGGTCAGGCTTTTTTAAAACTTGTAAATATAATTCCCGGTCCTATTGGAATGTTTAGAAAAAATGCATTAATTGAAGTAGGCTTATATGATGATGATACATTTGCAGAAGATTGTGATGTTACATTAAAGCTTATATCTAAAGGTTATAAAATCGATTTTGAACCCGATGCAGTAGCCTATACAGAAGCTCCAGAAGAATTATTAAACTTAATAAAACAAAGATATAGATGGACAAGGGGAATATTACAGGCTATTAGAAAACATAAAAAACTTTTATGGAAATGGAGAGGCAATATAGCCGCATCTTTTACAATGTGGTATATGCTGTTTGAAGCAATTTTTTGGCCCTTTATGGATTTATGGGCTAATATGTTTATTTTATATAGTGCTATGGTATCTGGGTATAGTATATTAATGTTTTACTGGTGGGTAATGTTTACAATAGTAGATATTGCTGGAGCTTTGTTTTGTATATTAGTAACAGGAGATAAATTAAGTTTAGCATTTTATGCTATATATTATAGATTATTTTTTATTCAAGTGATAAATCTTGCTAAAATATTATCTACATTTGAAGAGTGGTTTGGTGTAAAAATGAGCTGGGGGAAATTAGATAGAAAAGGAAATTTATGAATATTTTAAGTTTTTTATCAATGCTTATTTTAATAATAACCCTGCTTACTTTAATATTTGGAGTAATAGCTTACTTTTTATACAAAGCTAGAGAAAGAAAGAAAACAAAAAAAGAATTAACTTATGAAGATGTTTTAAATGAATTAGGAGAAAAGTATGTCTTTTTCGAATAGATATACCTACCCTCTTTTTGTTTTTTTATCAGTATTTATAATGATTACTATTTCTGGTTATGTTTTATATCAAATACTTCCTAAAAATGATAATTTTAGCTTTTTTCAACCTCCTAAACAGAATATATATTTTTTAAAAACTCAATTAAACGATTTATATTTAGAAAAGAACGGATTATTAAACAATTACAATAGAGTATTTGAAAAATTCCAACAAAGAATCCAAACATTAGGATTTAATACAAAAACTATATATCCTAATGAAATTAGGCAACTTTCCAAAAAAGATATTTTAATAATTCCCGATAATTATGTATTAAGCAGAGAAACTTTTTTTAAAATTCAAGAATTTTTAAAAAAAGGGGGGAATTTAATATTTAATTACCACTTTGGATATTTTAATGAAAATTTAATTCCTACAAATAATCTATATTTAATAAATCTTACTAATCTAAAGTCAACTGATTATAAACTCTATAAAAAAGATTTATCTTTTTTTACATATAAGCTTCTATCCCCTATTGCAAAAGCAGAAAACTTAAAAACCTCTTTCATTACTCTTTATGGAAATGATTATATAGATTTATTCACAAAAACTCCCGATTTAGCACTTACTAATTGGGCACTTACCGATACTCCAAAACATTTAAATGTAAAAAAAGCAGGGATTTTATGGCACGGATTTTATAAAAAAGGAAAATGGTTTTATTTCAATACTCCAGCATACACATTTTTAGATATGAGTGAAAAAACTTTTAATACAATTTTTAAAAATATATTTAGCTATTTCAAAAATCCCATTACTCTTGTAAAATATCCTTTTTTAGATAAAAAAATGGCCGTTTTTATATCAGAAGATACAGAATATAAATATAAAAATATGATAAATTTTGCTAAATTAGCAAAAGAGTATGATATAAATACAACTCTATTTTGTGTAGCAAAACTTGCTCAAGAACATAAAAAAATTACAAAAAAAGCATCTTCTTTTAAGAATATAGAAATAGCTTCTCATAGTTTTTCTCATTCTAAAATTAATAATAAAAACGCTTCTCAAGAAATAATCGCATCTAAAAATATTTTACAAAAAATAACTAAAAAAGAAGTTTTAGGTTTTAGACCTCCAAGAGAGGAAATTAATAATATCATAAAAGAATACATTAAAAAAGCCAATTACTTATATGTTATGGCAAAATCTATTCCTTCTTTGCAACCAACAATAATAGATAATTTTGTTTTACTTCCTCGTCATGGAACAGATGATTATTTATATCTTATTGAATACAATTTCAACGATAAGCAAATATTAGATCATATAAAAAAAGAGACTAAATTACTAACATCTCTTAATACATTATACACTCTAAGTGTTCATACTCATCTTTTAAGTGCTCCAGAAAATATTCATATATTAAAAGAGTATTTTAAATTTTTAAAACAACAAAAAATTCCAACTCTAAAAGGAAAAGATATAGCCAAAAGAGCAAAACTTTTAAAGAATATTTCACTTCATATAGATACAATTACAGAAAAAAAGATTTTTATAGGTATTTCTAACGATAACGAAGTAGATATAGATAATTTTACTTTTAGGATATATTATCCAAATGTAAAAATTAAACACATTGCCCCTGAAGTATTAAAAACAAAAATAAAAATTATAAACATCAATAAAAAAGAAAGGTTTATAGATGTTAGAATTAAAAAACTTTATCCAAAATCCACAATTTCCCTTATAATTGATTATGAGTAAATTATTATTAATACTCTCTTTTTCATTTAGTTTTGCTTTTTATATTGGAGTTGGAGGATTTACTGTTTGCAAAAATAAAGCCTTTTATAAAAAATGCTCCTATAAAGATAGAATTCCTATTTATAAAATTACTCCAAAAAATGTAAACTCATTTTCTATTTGGATCACAAGAGATTGGAAAGAGTTTTGGTATCCGGCTAAAACAATTAATAAAGCAATTAAAAAAGGATTTACTCCTATTTTTATTTTTTATTACTTTGCAGATGAAATTTCACCAGAATTTGTAAAAAAACATAAAAAAGAGTATTTTGCTAAATTAAAAAAATTTAAAAATTTTTTAAAAAAAATTAAAGGCAAAAAAATTGTTATAATCAATCCAGAATATAACGAAAACAATATGGCCTCTTCAAAACAATTTGATAAATTACAAGTAAAATCAATAAAACTTTTAAAAGATAAAAACACTTTAGTTGGAATATGTTTAGGAGATTTTGGAGATTACAATAAAATATGGGATGAATATAACTGGAATTTATATTCTCCTTCAATGAAAGAGAGTGCTAAAATAAGTGACTTTATAGCTTTTCAAGAAATGAGAGCAATAACAAGAAATAATATAAAAGAGATAAAAAATACTCCCCTAAGAGCACTTGCATTTGCTTTATACTTAAATAAAAAGTATAAAAAACCAACTTTTCTAGCATATTTAGCTATTTCAAGCTATAAAACTAACCTTCAAAGCTATGTATTAAAAGAATTTAAAAAACTAATACCAATTTTCAAAAATGGGGCTAACTTAATAGGATTTAATTTTTTTAATTTTATAGATAATCCTAATCATACAGGATATTTTAAACAAGCAGAAAAATATTGGGGAGTAATAAACTCTAATGGTAAAAGAAAAAAATCATATAAAATTTTTTCAACAATAAAATAATAAATTGTTATAATTTTATAAATTAAAAAAGAGGAGCTTCTTATGAAAAAAATAGATTTTACATTAACTTTAAACAAAATATCCAGCAAACTACAAGAATTAAGTTCTTTTTTTAAAAAGAAAGATATAAATACCCCTCTTCAAGAAAGCAAATCTGATGATACAAGTAAAATATTTATAAAAATAGAGGGTAAAAACTATGAAGTTATTGAATGGTCTACCATAAGATGTGTAATAAAAGCTCCTAATCCTCAATATTTTCTAAATAAAAGATATATAAAAGCAGATATGCTTTTTGTATTTGAAGATGAAGTAATAAAAATAGAGAATATAGAACTTGAATTTTTAAAAGTTAGAGAAGATATGGGGCTTGTTGCTAAATTTGTTCATTTGACAAAAGAACAAATGGAGATATTAAACTATATTATCTCTAATAATATTGTAAAACAAATTATGATAGAAGATAGAGTAAATCTTGAAGAGGATAAAAGAATTGATAAAAAAGAGTTACTAAAAAAAGTTTCTATTATTGGAATGATTATAAGTGCTATAACTGTAATTGTATTTCTTATGGTTTTTATATATGATAAAATGAATATTATTACAACAGAAGGTATAGTTGAAGCAAAAACTTTTAAAATAAAAGCTCCAGTAGATGGGTATGTATATTTAGAAGAAAAAAACAGAGCTTATTTAAATGATAAAATAGCAAAAATTATAACATTAAATAAAAAAACTTATACCCTACTTGCTCCAAAAGATTTAGAGTATATTAAACCTTTAGTTCAAAATAAAGAATTTGTAAAAAAAGGAGAAAGTATTATTTTAGCTTTCTTAAAACCAGATTATATAATAAAAGCTTACTTACCTTTAGATACAGATATAAAAAAAGAGTATATAGCGTTAATAAACAACCATATTAAAGCTAAAATAATAAAAATTGAAGATGATATTCAGTTAGAAAAAAATAAATTTACAAAAAGAAAATTAATTTATTTAAAACCTTATAAAAAATTACCTACAAATAAAATTCATACTATATCAATAGACCCATTTTTAAATGAATTAGGTTTAATTAAAATAGAAAATGAAGACTTAGATATAGACATAGATTCAATTCCTCAGCTTGAAGATAAAACTCATATAATTCCTGTTATTCTTCCTAAACAAGCTTTAGATACTAATAAAACTCAAAAAACTAAAATAAAATTACATAAAAAGGTTATATCTACACATTTATCACCGAAAGTAGACAAAATTCCTACTAAACCTTCAAATCAAAAAATAACCTCTAAAGAGAATAAATCTGCTAAAGAAACTAATAAAACTAAAGAAACTAATAAAACTAAAGAAACTAATAAAACTAAAGAAACTAATAAAACTATTAAAACCTCGCTTCA
>CAZEOW010000002.1:2646-26934 GCA_964514005.1 uncultured Nautiliales bacterium | reverse complement strand
TTGTTATATGATTTTGAATTAAAAAAGGGCTTATAAAAAGATAATCATAAAACTCTTTTGTTTTTTCTCTAAATTCATTTTCTTGTGTTAAAGATTTTATTTTTGATTTTTTATAAAATTTCATAAAATGATTTATAAAAAAAGGTTTAAATTTTTCAAAAAAGTAACTATTTCCTTTAATGAAAGAATAAAAGTTTTTTTCTAAAAATGTGTTTTTGCTGTTATCTGAATTATTCATAATAGCTTACAGAACTTTTTCCAAATTTTTTTGTTTTAATTTTGTTATATTTTCCAATTGTTTCAGGAAAGTTATAATTGCTTTGATGTTCTATTATAATTTTTTCTACATTTATTTTAGGAATAATCTTAATTAAATTGATAACTTTTTCATATATCTCTTCAAAGCCTTCTCTTATTGCAAATGGAGGGTCAAAATAAAAAAAAGCTTTTTCTCTATTCCTTTTTAATTTTTCAATTACATCCCATACTGTATTAAAGCTATCACCCAAAATAATTTCGCATTTTTCTGGTTCCATAGAATCTATATTCTTTTTTAAAACTTTAATTGCTTCTGAATTTTTTTCTAAAAAATATGCTTTTTTTGCTCCTCTGCTTATTGCTTCAAGCCCTATGCTTCCTACTCCACTAAACATTTCTACCCAAATAGAATCTGAAACTTCCCATTGAAGAGTATTAAATACACTCTCTTTTAATATATTTTTAGTACTTCTTGTTGTTTCTTTATCTCCCATATAAAGTTTTTTTCCTTTATATTTTCCACCAATAATTTTTATATTACTTTTTTGCATTATATTCCTTTAAGAGTTCTATTAATTCTTTTTTACATTTTTCAAACAGTAGATCAATTTTTTTATCTAATGATATCTGAGTAGGGATATTAATTTGTTTTAATTCTAAAATTAATGATTTTTTTGAAAAAGGTTTTGTTATATCTCTTCCTATTAAAATGCCTTCTTTTTTAGGATCATCAGTTATTAATATTCCATCTTCTGCTAAATAGTCTTTTAAAAAATATGTAAGGGAATATTGAAGTAATGGCGATTTACAATCTATTCTAAATTTCACCTAATCCCTTTTTTCGCAATTTTATCAAAAAATTAAAAAAATTGTAAAATAGTCGATATTAATTACAGTAATAAAAAAGGGGCTAAAATGGAAATTTTTAGTATAGTTAATGACTATTCTAAAAAAAATTATGATGTTGAAGTTTCAAAAAATGTTCAAAATTCATCTAAAATTAATGAAAGTGATTTAAACTCTGATTCTGAAAAAAAAGAGAAATTAAGTAAAGAAGATATTATAAAAATGATAAATGAAATAAATCAGGAGTTACAAAAAACTTTAAACACTGCTTTAGAATTTAAGTATAATGATAAAGTAAATGAGCTTATTGTTCAGGTGATTGATAAAAAAAATAATAAAGTTATTAGAGAGTTTCCTCCTCGAGAAGCTCTTAAATTAATGGAAAAAATGAGAGAGCTTGTTGGAATGCTTTTTGATAGAAAAGGATAAGGAAATGGCTGATTTTGGAGCACTTAGTTCATTAGGGGCTGGAAGCGGTGTTTTAACATATGATGTTATTGATAAATTAAAAAATGCAGATAAAAGTGCAATGGTAAAACCAATGGAAGATAAATTAGATTTACTTAAAAAAAAAGAGTCTGCTTTATCTCAGTTTATTACAATAGGTTCAACTGTAAAAACTGATATTATAGACTTGGCAGATGGAACACTTTTTGCAAAAGTATCTACAAATGTAAATGGAAATAGTGTTAGTGTAGAGGCAAATGATGGAGTAAAACCTCAAAGTTTTAGCATTGATGTTACTCAGCTTGCTCAAAATGATGTGTATGAGTCTAATGGATTTGCTTCATTAGATAGTGTAATTGCTAATGATGATGCTAAGATTTCTATAGGAGTAGGGGATAATATATCAGAGATTAGTTTAAGTGAAGGGGCTACTTTAAGTGATTTAAGAGATGCTATTAATAATGCAAATATAGGAATTAGTGCAACAATTGTTGATACGGGTGATGATACAAATCCTTATAAACTTGTGTTAAGAGCCGATGAAACAGGAGAAGATAATATTATCAAATTTAACTATTCTAATATTGAAAATTTAGGACTTAATGCTACTAACTATACATCTGCTACTTTTGGGTCTGAAAATGATTCTGTAAATGGTAGTGGAAGTGATCAAACTTTTTCTATTACAGTTAATGGTACTACTTACTCTATGAATGTAGCAGATGGAACTACAGTTAGTGATTTTATAGATGCGTTAAATAACGGTGATTTAAAAGATAGCGATGGTAATTCTTTAAAAGTTAATGCTTCTTACAATTCAGATACAGGTAAAATTAATTTTGGTATTCAAGCAGTAGGAGATATATCTATAGATGATACTAATTTAAATACAGATTTTAATAATAATACGGATTTTACAAATTCTAATAGACTTCAAACTGCTCAAGATGCTTTATTTAAATACGATGGAGTGGAAATTACAAGAAGTTCTAATACAGTTAATGACTTAATTGCAGGAGTAAGTATTGAATTAAACTCTACAGGTTTGTCAAATATAAATATATCTTCAAATGTAAATGATATGATTGATTCTGTTAAAAAGTTTGTAGCAGATTATAATGCAATGATTAGTAATCTTCAAAGTTTAACTGCTTATGATAAAGATGCAGGAACAATTGGATTATTTCAAGGAGATAGTGACTTTACTATGCTTGAGAGTAGATTTTCTAATGATATTTTTGGGATAACAAAAAGTAGTATTTCTACAAAGCTTGATAGAAATGGTAATAAATATACGGTAAATACTTTAATGACAGCAGCTGATTTAGGCTTCTCTATGAATAAAACAGGTATGATTAGTTTTAATGAAACTAAATTTAAAGAAGCCTTTGATAATAATCAGGATTTAACAACTTCACTTTTTAGTGATATATTTACAAAATTAAAAACAGATTTTGAAATAAATATTACAGGAGATAATTCATCTTTAAATCTTTTAAATAACCAAATTAAAGATGAAGAAGATAATATGGAAAAGAGGATAAGTGCTATGAAGAAATTCCTAGATAGTAAATATGAAATTATGGCAAGTCAGTTTGCTTCATATGATAATATGATAAATCAGTTTAATGTTCAATCTAAAGTTATTCAGCAACAAATAGAAGCAGCTATTGCTGCTAAAAAATAAAAGGATGGATAATGACTTATAATAAGGCTTTAGACAGTTATAATCAAATAAATATGGATGTAAATGATCCATTAAAGCTTATTTTAATGCTGTATGAAGGAGCCTTTAGGTTTGTAAATTTTGCAAAAAAAGCTATTTTGGATGGAGATTTGGAAAAAAAAGTAAAATATATTATTAAAGCTTCAAATATTTTTGTAGAATTAATAAACTCTTTAGATTATGAAAAAGGTGGAGATATTGCATATTATTTAAGTGGACTTTATACACATCAATTAAAGTTGTTAGCAAAAGCAAATGTAGAGAATGAGACTAAATATTTAGATGAAGTAATAAATGTAATAAGAGAATTAAGAGAAGCTTGGAAAGAGGAAACGGGAGTTAATTAATGTTAAGAGAACTAAAAATAGCTGTAATTAATAAAGACTTTGATAAATTAAAAGAGCTTTCTTTTCAGACACCTGAGTTTTCATCTTTAAAAGAGGCAAAAGAGTATTTAGCTTATATAAAAGAGGCTATAAAGCTTTTAAATGAAGAAAAGCTGAAACTTTCAAAAGAGATGGCGGAAATAAGAAAACTTAAAAAATTTTATGAAAAAGAGAATAAAGATATTTTAAATATCTCTTTATAATTCTATAATTAAAGTAACAGGCCCATCATTTAAAATCTCTACTTTCATATCTGCTCCAAAAACTCCTCTTTTAGTTGGGATATATTTATTAAATTCTTCGAGCATTTTTTCATAAAATATTTTGGCTTGTTGGCTTTTCATCGAGTTTTGAAAATTTGGTTTAGTTCCTTTTTTTGTAATAGCCGCAATTGTAAAGTTTGGAATAAGTAGAATTTCTCCTTTTATATCTATAATGTTTTTTGAAAATCTCTCTCCAAATATTCTAAGTTTAGTTATTTTTTTTACAAACTTTTCTATGACTTCTTCTGTATCTTTTTCTTCAAAAGCTATTAAAATGTTTAAGCCTTTATCTATTTTATTTATAATTTGATTGTCTACACTTACACTAGATTTATTTACTCTTTGAATTATAGCTCTCATGTGCTAACTCCACTAAAAATTTTGCTATTTTATCATCATCATTTGGACATTCTACAACTTTGTACTCTTTTACTCCTAACTCTTTTGCTATTTTTTTGTATTCTATTTTTAATTCTAAATCTGTTTCGCTATTATCTATCATAAATGAAATAGGATAGATTAAGACTTTTTCATTTTTAAATTCTTTTAATTTATCTTCTAAATAAGGCTCAAGCCATTTACTAAATCCAAATCTTGATTGAAAAGCTAAATGTATAGATTTAAAATTTAACATTTCTTTTAAAATTTCTATTTGTTTTTGTATTTGCTGATAATAAGGGTCTTTTTTAGCTATTTTAAGTGGCAATCCATGAG
This sequence comes from uncultured Nautiliales bacterium, assembly GCA_964514005.1. Classification (GTDB taxonomy): domain Bacteria; phylum Campylobacterota; class Campylobacteria; order Campylobacterales; family Nautiliaceae; genus CAZEOW01. The sequence goes on along the minus strand of CAZEOW010000002.1, from coordinate 22,294 downwards.
CTGAAAAGATTAAATTCCATTCTTTTGGGTTAGTTACTGATTCTTGTATTTTTTGAGCTATTATTTGATTAAATTTTTTGTTATTGTAAAATTCTTTTACAATTACTGAATTTAGATCTTTTGCTTCATCTAGTGAACTTTGAATAGTAGTAAGTGAAAAGTGAGGATACAAAGGTAAAAGGATAAGTTCATCATATTTTTTTGCTATATCTTTTAATTTTGGTTTTGTATATCTCATTGCATATTCTATTTCAAAATCTGTATATTTTTTCATTTTTTCTATTAATTTTTCGGTTAGAGTATAAATTCTACTGCCTCCTATTAGTTCATAATTTTTCCATACTTTTTTATATCTTAAATTAGAAATTAATGGAGCAAGAATATATCTAATAGGAGAATTTATAATTCTTTTATCCATAAACATATTGAATAAAAACTCTTTTAATTCTTTTTCATTTCTTGCTCCTCCCATATTAAGTAAAACTATAGCTTTCATATTGTAAGTTCCTTTTCTATATTAATTCCAAATCCTTTAAGTGCAATAAAATTATTATGATGTTTTGTAAATAGATTTAAGTTTTTAATTCCAAGTTTTTTTAAAATTTGAGCTCCTATTCCTATCTCTTTTTCAGATGAAGAGTTAGAATCTATAAAAATAATAACTCCAGAATTATATTTAATATATTCTAATATTTTTTTATACTCTTTCATGAATTCATCATTAGTCATAAAATCTACATTTTTACCTATTTTATAAAATTTTACATTTGTTGTTTCTTTGATTGAATTTGTAAGTGCGTAGTGTAATTGTCCTAGATGATCTTTAAAAGTTATTTTTTCAAATTTAACTCCATCTATTGAAATTTTTTCTTTTTTAATTATTTCTATTAAACTTTCGTATTGTAGTCTATATTCGACTATATCAGAAATATAAACTATTGCAAGATTGTGTTCTTTTGCAAATTTTTTTAAATCATCTCTTCTTGCCATTGAACCATCTTCATTCATTATCTCACATATAACAGCACTTGGATATACTCCTGTAAGCTTACATATATCTACACTTCCTTCAGTGTGACCTGTTCTTACTAGTACGCCACCTTCTTTTGCAATTAATGGAAAAATGTGTCCTGGTTTTACAAAATCATCAGGTTTGCTTGTAGGGTTTGATAGTTTTTTTATTGTTAAATCTCTTTCAAATGCACTAATTCCTGTTTTACACTCTTTTGCATCTACACTAATAGTAAATGCAGTCGAAAAAGATTCTTTATTTGAATCCACCATTGGTTTTAATTCCAGTTTATCTGCAATATCTTTTGTTAAACTAACGCATATTAACCCTCTTGCTTTTTTTGTTAAAAAGTTTACCTTATCAGGTGTTGAAAAAACACCAGCATATACTAAATCTCCTTCATTTTCTCTATCCTCATCATCTATCATTATAATTATGTTACCTTTTTGGATTTCTTTAATTGCTCTTTTTACTCTTTCAATTGCGTTCAACTTTTCTCCTTTTTGTAATTTGCTTGTCATTTTTAATAAATTTTATTATAATTTTACTTTAATTTTACTTAAAAGGTGAATTATGACTTACTCGGTGCTGTTTATTGCCATTTTAGTTTTTTTAGGACTTTTTTATCAATTTTTAAAACTTACAAATTAGAATAAAGCTCACTAAAATTTATAAACATTCTTATCGCATTTTCAACAGCTTGAAATTGTATATAATTTCTCTCTCCTTTAAATAAAAATTTTTCGATTTTTATCTCTTTTTTATTTGCTACTCCTATAAATACAGTTCCTACTGGTTTAGTAGGAGTTCCACCAGTTGGTCCAGCTATACCGCTAATGGCAATTGCATAGTCAGCTTCACTTATTTGCATAGCACCTATGAGCATCTCTTTTACAGTCTCTTCACTTACAGCTCCAAATTTTTCTAATATATTTTTAGAAACACCAAGCCATTTTTCTTTTATTTCATTTGCATAGCTTACAACACTTCCATCAAAACATTTGCTACTACCAGGTATTTTGGTTAGAAAACTTGCTAACATTCCTCCTGTACAGCTTTCTGCAAATGTTATTTTTTTAGGTGGAAGATTTGTTACTATATGTTCAAATATATCTCCAAAAATAGTAAAAGGAATAGTTTTTAGTATCTCTTTTTTTATTTTAGGAGTTAGTTTATTTGTTTGGATTTTTACATATCCTCCTTCTGCTGTTGTTATGGTATAAGAGAGTTTATAAGCATTTAAGATTGGCTCTATAAACATTTTAGCACTCTCTTCATCAAATTTGAAAATATTAATAATTTCTTTTTCTGCAGTAGGAAGTAAAATTTTAGGAACTTCATTTTCAACTAATAAAGTATTTACTTTTTTGTTATTAATAGTTACTAAAAAGCTATTTTTTGAGTGTTGGGCATTTTCTGGAATTAAAAAGTTTTCTTTTAAAATAAGATGTTGATTTGTTAAAGTTGCAAGTATTTTAGCTACTAAAGGGTAAGACTTTTTATTTGTTAGTATTAAAGTATCTTCGTTTGGTTCAAATTCTATATCAAGTTTTTCTAGAAATTTTATTGATGAATAGTAAACTTTTTTTAATATTTCTTCTTGTAACATTTTTTTTAACTTCCACTCTTTTCCTATAAATAAAATTTCCATAAAAAACCTTTTTGTTATAATCATATCAAAAAGGAGTTAAATGAAAAAAGAGATTTTGCCTGAATTTAAAGAAAATGCTTTTATAAAAAATGGAAAAATGAAAAAAGAGTTTTATGAAAAAGAGCTTTTAAGGCTTCAAGTAGAACTTGTAAAACTTCAAAATTATATTAAAAAGAATAATAAAAGAATGCTTGTAGTGTTTGAAGGTATGGATGCAGCTGGAAAGGATGGAACTATTAAGAGGATTCTTGAATATTTAAATCCAAGAAGTGCAAGAAGTGTAGCACTTGATAAACCAAGTGATAGAGAAAAGACTCAGTGGTATTTTCAAAGATATGTACCTCATTTTCCAGCGGGTGGAGAGATGGTGTTTTTTAATAGAAGCTGGTATAATAGAGCAGGAGTTGAAATTGTTATGGGATTTTGTACACATGAAGAGTATTTAAAATTTATTCGTCAAGCTCCTAGATTTGAAGAGATGATAGTTGATGATGGAATTAAGTTTTTTAAATATTATTTAAATATTAGTAAGGAAGAGCAATATAAAAGATTAAAAGAAAGAGAAACACATCCTCTTAAAAAATGGAAACTATCAGAACTTGATTGGAAAAGTCATCAAAAATATGATGAATATCAAAAATATAAAGATGATATGTTTGCTGCAACTTCTACTCCATATGCACCTTGGATTATTGTAGATGCTAATGATAAAAAAAGAGCAAGAATTAATATAATAAGGGATATTTTATCTCAATTTAATTATGATGAAAAGAATTATTTTTATAAAGCAGATAAAGAAGTTGTAAAAGTTGTAACTCATATAGAATAAATTTTGATATAATACCTTGCAAAAAAGGAAACTTAATGGATTATAAAGATACTCTCTTGCTTCCTAAGACCTCTTTTCCTATGAGAGGTAATTTACCTCAGAATGAACCAAAAAGATATGCTAAATGGTTTAGTAATAATGTTTATGAAAAAATGAAAAACAATAGAAAAGGTGTTGATAAATTTAATCTTCATGATGGGCCTCCATATGCAAATGGTCATATTCATATAGGACATGCATTAAATAAAATTTTAAAAGATATTATTAATAAGTTTTACTATTTTCAAGGGTATGATATTAGATATGTGCCGGGATGGGATTGTCATGGACTTCCTATTGAACAGCAAGTTGAGAAAAAAATTGGAAGAAGTAAAAAAGAATCTCTTCCTAAGACAAAAGTAAGAGAGCTTTGTCGTGAGCATGCAGCAAAATTTATAGAGATTCAAAAAGAAGAGTTTAAGTCTTTAGGTGTTATAGGAGATTGGGATAATCCGTATAAGACTATGGACTTTGAATTTGAAGCAGATATTTTTAAAGCTTTAGCAGAAATTGCTAAAAAAGGTCTTATTGTAGAAAGAAGTAAGCCTGTATTTTGGTGTATGCATGATAAAACTGCTCTTGCAGAGGCTGAGGTAGAATATGAAGATAAAGAAGATTATTCTATTTATGTGGCTTTTGAATTAAGTGAAGAATCAAAATCTAAATTAGGTTTAAAAAATGCAAGTATAGTTATTTGGACTACTACACCTTGGACTCTACCAGCAAATATGGGGATTGCTCTAAATCCAGAAGAAGAGTATGTTTTAAGCGAAGATAATAAAATAGTTGCTAAAAAGCTTTTTGATAAGTTAAAGGAAGATGGTGTTGTTAGTGGAAATATAGTTAAAGAATTTAAAGCAAAAGAGCTTGAAGGTTTAAAAGCGATAAATCCTTTGAATAAAAGAGAGTCTATAATTATTTTAGGCGATCATGTTACAATGGATGGGGGGACAGGTTGTGTTCATACGGCACCAGGTCATGGAGAAGAAGATTATAAAGTTTGGTTAAATTATGGATTTAGTGATATTCTTCAACCAGTAGATGATGAAGGAAAATATTCAGAAGTTATAATTAAAGAAAAATTACTTCCTGAAGAATTTGTAGGAAAATTTATTTATGATGCACAAGATGAGATTTTAAAACTATTAGGTGATAATTTAGTAAAAGTATCTAAGTTTACTCACTCATATCCTCATTGTTGGAGATGTCATAATCCTGTTATCTTTCGTGCAACAAAGCAATTTTTTATTGCAATGGATAAAGAAGTAAATAGTGATACTTTAAGAAATAGATCTTTAAAAGAGATAGAAAATGTAGATTTTACTCCAAAAACTGGTAAAAATAGATTAAAAACAATGATAGAAAATAGACCAGACTGGTGTATAAGTCGTCAAAGAGATTGGGGAGTTCCTATTGCATTTTTTAGAACAAAAGATGGAGAACTTATTATTGATGAAGAGATAATTGAACATATTTATAATATCTTTAAACAAAAAGGAGCTGATGCTTGGTATGAAATGAGTATTGAAGAGTTATTACCTGAGAGTAAAAAAGAGTTAGCTCCTAAACTTGAAAAAGTAATGGATATTTTAGATGTATGGTTTGATAGCGGTTCTACTTGGTTTGCTGTTTTATCTTCTAATAGATATGATGCAGGGGATTACCCGGCAAGTATGTATCTTGAAGGAAGTGATCAACATAGAGGTTGGTTTCAAAGTTCTTTATTAGTTTCAACAGCAATAAATGAAAAAGCTCCTTATAAATCTATTTTAACTCATGGGTTTACAGTAGATGAAAATGGTGAAAAAATGAGTAAAAGTAAAGGTAATGTTGTTGCTCCAAGCGAAGTTGCTAAAAAATATGGAACAGAAATATTAAGACTTTGGGTAGCAACAAGTGATTATAGTGCAGATATAAAACTTGGAGATAATATCTTAAAACAAGTAGCAGAACAATATAGAAAAATAAGAAATACTATTAGATTTTTACTTGCTAATGTTAATGATTTAGAAGAGATAAAAATTAAAAATCTTAGCTTAATTGATAAATGGATTTTAGCAAGAAGTAAAAAAGTTTTTGATGAAGTGGTTTATTTATTTAATAAGTATGATTTTTCAAAAGCTTTTAATATTTTGAATAATTTTATTGTAAGTGAACTTAGTGCTATTTATATGGATGTATGTAAGGATAGATTGTATTGTGAAGCTAAAGATTCGACTAAAAGAAGAGCATCTCAAAGTGTAATGGCTATAATTGCAAAAGAGTTAATCGCTCTTTTAGCACCTGTTTTAACTTATACTATGGATGAAGCTATTGAACATGCTCCAAAAGTTATTAAAGAAGATGCAGAAGATATTTTTGATGTTGTTTATACTCCTTTAGTTGAAGTGGATAATCCAATAAGTGAAGAAATTTTAGAAATTAGAAGAAGATTTTTTGAAGTTGTTGATAAGTTAAAAAAAGAAAAAGTAATAAAAGATACGCTAGAGCTTGCAATTGAAACAAACTATGATAAATTAGATAATGAATTTGCGGAATTTTTTGTTGTGAGTATAATTGATAGAGAAATAGACTCTGAAACATTAGATGAATTTCATTTTGATGGATTTGTATTTAAAATTAAGAAATCTCCTTTACATAAATGTCCAAGATGTTGGAGATATTTAGCAAAAGAGGAAAATGGTTTATGTGATAGATGTGATGAGGTAATTAATGGATAAACCGGTTCCTTTTTGGTTTATTTTATTTACCATTGTGTTATTAATAGGAAGTAGTTTTTTAATTTACAAATGGTTTGAAAATATTAAAATAAAGGATGAGAATGATAACTCTTAAAGAAGCACTTAAATTACCTAAAGAAGAATTAAAAGAACTAAAAAAAGATATTAATAAAAAAGCTAAAGAGAATAAAAATTTAGGTGGATATATTGAGCAATTTTTAGATACAGATTTAAATGAATTAGGAGAGGGTGTTCCTGTTGCTATTAAAGATAATATTAATGTAAAAGATTGGGAGATTACGTGTTCTTCTAAAATATTACAAGGTTATAAATCTCCATATAATGCTACAGTGATTGAAAAGATGCTTAATAATAATTTATCTCCTTTTGGTAGATGTAATATGGATGAATTTGCAATGGGAAGTTCAACAGAGACAAGTCAATATGGTAAAACTTTAAATCCTCATAACTCAAATAGAGTACCAGGAGGAAGTAGTGGAGGAAGTGCAGCTGTAGTAGGTGCAAAAATAGCAATTGCAGCACTAGGAAGTGATACAGGAGGTTCTATTAGACAACCGGCTGCTTTTTGTGGAGTGGTAGGAATGAAACCTACTTATGGAAGAGTTAGTAGATATGGGCTTGTAGCGTTTAGTAGTAGCTTAGATCAAATAGGTCCTATTGCTCAAAATGTAGAAGATGCTGCTATTTTATATAATATTATTGCAGGATACGATAAAAAAGATTCAACATCAGCTCCTATAGAGCATAAAGCAGTAGAAATTAATCCAAATAGAAAATTAAAAATTGCAGTAATTGATAATTATATAGATGAAGCTGATGAAGAGGTAAAAAAAGCAATTTTAGATATTGTAAAAGAGCTTGAAAAAGAAGGACATACTATTATTCATAAAAATTTAATGAATTCAAAATATGATGTTGCAACTTATTATGTGGTTGCTACTGCAGAAGCAAGTTCAAACTTAGCAAGATTTGATGGAATGAGATATGGAAATAGAATTGAAGGGAAAGATTTAAAAGAGACTTATAAATTAACTCGTGCACAATTTGGTGAAGAAGTAAAAAGAAGAATTATGCTTGGGACATTTGTATTATCAAGTGGATATTATGATGCATATTATCTTAAAGCACAAAAAGTTAGACATTTAATAAAAAATGAATTTGATAAATTGTTTGCTGAAGCAGATTTAATTTTAACACCAGTTACACCAACAACTGCTTTTGAATTTGGAAGCAAAAAAGATCCTCTTGAGATGTATTTAAGTGATATTTATACAATTAGTGTAAATTTAGCAGGAGTTCCTGCAATTTCTTTACCTATTGCAAAAGATAAAAACAATTTACCAATAGGTTTACAATTAATTGCTAAGCATTTTGATGAGCAAGCTCTATTTGATGGAGCTAAAATAGTAGAGGATTTAGTTAAGTGAAAAGAGTAGAGTATTTAATGGAAGTTTTTAAATTGCTTATTAATTTTTTATATATGTTAATTACTGGAATTTCATTTATTGGTTATAATTTGTTTTTTATTAAAGACCATAAAATAGTTTTTATAATTTTTTTGGGTATAGGAATATTTTTATTAACAGTTTTATTAATTGTCTTGAAAAGTATTAATCACAAAATCTTAGAAAAAATAAAGGAATGCGAATGAGTTGGGCAGAGTATTTTGCAGCAGTAGCTTTAATTTTATCAGTTGGAATAACTACTTTTACATTAATTAATATAGCTAATCAAGCAATGAATTTAAAGGATGAAAAATGAGAATAAAATATAAAGCGTTAACTTTTGAAGATGTATTGTTAGTACCAAAATACTCAAATGTATTACCAAAAGAGGTTGAGTTAAAAACAAGATTTACAAAAAATGTAACTTTAAACATTCCTATTGTTTCAGCAGCAATGGATACAGTAACAGAAGCAAGAGCTGCTATTGCTATTGCAAGACTTGGAGGAATTGGAGTAATTCATAAGAATATGGATATTGAAACTCAAGCAAAAGAGGTTGAGAAGGTAAAAAAAAGCGAAAGTGGTATTATTATAGACCCTATTAAAATAGGGCCAAATGAGAGTATTTCAAAAGCTCTTGATATTATGAAGACTTATAGAATTTCCGGTGTTCCTGTTGTTGATGAAAATAATAAACTTATAGGTATTCTTACAAATAGGGATTTAAGATTTGAGAAAAACTATTCAAAACCTGTAAAAGAATTAATGACAAAAATGCCTCTTGTAACTGCAAAAGAAGGAATTTCTTTAAAAGAGGCTGAAGAGATTTTACATAAAAATAAAATAGAAAAATTGCCTATTGTAGATGATGAAGGATATTTAAAAGGTCTTATTACTATAAAAGATATTGAAAAGAAAAAGACATATCCAAATGCGAATGTAGATGAGTATGGAAGATTAAGAGTAGCTGCAGCTGTTGGGGTAGGTAATGGAATAGAAAGAGCTGCTGCATTAGTCGGAGCAGGAGTAGATGTAATTGTAGTTGATTCTGCTCATGGTCATTCACAAGGAATTTTAGATTTAGTAAAAGCAATAAAAGAGAGATTTGAAGTTGATGTAGTGGCTGGAAATGTTGCTACAGCTGAAGCTACAAGAGCTTTAATTGAAGCAGGTGCTGATGCTGTAAAAGTAGGTATTGGTCCTGGAAGTATCTGTACAACAAGAATTGTAGCGGGAGTTGGTGTTCCGCAAATTAGTGCAATTGATGAGTGTGCAACTGAGGCTGCAAAATATGAAGTGCCTGTTATTGCAGATGGAGGAATTAAATATTCCGGTGATATAGCAAAGGCTTTAGCAGTGGGAGCAAGTAGTGTAATGATAGGTAGTTTATTAGCTGGAACTGAAGAGAGTCCAGGTGAAACAATTATGTATCATGGTAGACAATATAAAGCGTACAGAGGAATGGGAAGTATTGGGGCCATGCAAAAGGGAAGTAATGATAGATATTTTCAAGAAGGGACAGCTGCTGATAAGTTAGTTCCTGAAGGAATTGAAGGAATGGTGCCTTATAGAGGAAGAATTGCTGATGTTATTCATCAGTTAATAGGAGGTCTTAGAGCAAGTATGGGATATTGTGGTGCAAAAGATATTCCTACTTTCCAAGAAGTTGCAGAGTTTGTAGAAATAACAAGTGCAGGTCTTAAAGAATCTCATGTTCATGATGTAACAATTACAAAAGAGGCTCCAAATTATCATCAATAAGCCTCTTTTAAGTAATTTTTGATTAACTCTTAGTTAACTATATTTAATTAAAATGTTCTACTAAAAAAAAGGAGTTTTTATGTTTTTAAATGAAATGATAATAGATGATAATAATATGGGGTTTGTCCCATCACTTGGAACAAGTTATCAATTAAATTCTATAGCAAAAGAGGTAATAAAATTTATTAAAGAGGGAAAAACAAAAGAAGAAATTGTTCAAATTATTTCTGAAAAATATGGAAAGAATTGGAGAGAAGTGTATATTGATATTGAGGACTTTTTTCAAAAATTAAAACTATATGGATTTATTCAATGAAAATAGCAATAAGTGGATTAAATAATACTGATAATCCAGCTCCTGGTATTCCTGTTGCTAAAAGTTTAAAAGAGTATAATCTTATTGGATTAAGTTATGATCCAAATGAACCTGGAATTTATCAAGGATTGTTTGAAAAAATTTTTCTTATGCCTTATCCTTCTTTAGGTTATGAAGAGTTTAAACAAAGAATTGTTGAAATAAAAGAAAAAACAGATATTGATGCAATAATTCCTAACTTAGATGCAGAAATGCCCCTTTATATTAAATATCAAAAAGAAATAAATGATTTAGGGATTAAAACTTATTTACCTACTCTAGAGCAATTTGAAATAAGAGATAAAAGCAAATTAAAAGAACTTAGCGAAAAATTAAATGTAAAACATCCAAAAACTATTAGAATTATTTCATTAGATGATTTAATTAAAGCTACAAAAGAGATAGGTTTTCCTGTGATGGTAAAAGGAAATTATTATAAAGCTTATAAAGCTAATAATTTAGATGAAGCAATTGATTATTATTATAAAATTTCAAATGAATGGGGATTTCCTCTTTTAGTACAAGAAGTTGTTAGTGGAATAGAGATAAATTTTGTGGGAATAGGAGATTCTAAAGAACTAATAGGTGGAGTAGGTATTAAAAAACTGACTACTACAGATTTAGGAAAAGTGTGGAGTGCAATTAGTATAAAAAATGATAAACTATTTGAAGTTAGCAAAAGATTTGTGGAATTAACAAAATGGAGAGGTGCTTTTGAATTTGAGGCTATTAGCAATGGAAAAGATATCTATTTAATAGAAATTAATCCTCGTTTTCCAGCGTGGGTATATTTTGCTACAATGCTTGGAGTTAATTTACCAAAAATGTTAATTGATTTAATACAAGGAAAAAAAGTTAAAAAGAATTTTGATTATTCTTCAGAAAAGATGTATGTAAGATATGTGGAAGAGACAATTACAGATTTTTCTAATTTTTCAACTCTTATTTCAAAGAAAGAACTTTAAGGAGCAATTATGAATTATGAAAAGCCGACAATTAATAGGGTAGATTTTGCCCTTGCAAGCAAATATGGAAGTCCTCTTAGGACTCAAAAGATTAGAAGTGAAATAGATGGGATCAGTGTAAAAAAACTTACTAAAGAGTATGGAAGTCCTCTTTTTGTTTTTAGTGAAAGAGAAATAGAAGATAAATATCTGGAATTTAAAAATGCTTTTTCAAGTAGATATCCAGAGGTTCAATTTTGGTGGAGTTATAAGACAAATTATTTAGATGCTATTTGTAGAATTTATCATAAACTTGGAAGCAAAGCAGAAGTTGTAAGTGAATTTGAATATGATAAAGCAAGAAGAAACGGAGTAGAAGGGAAAGATATAATCTTTAATGGTCCTTATAAGTCAAAAGAGGCTCTTTTAAAGGCAGTAAAAGAGGGTGCAAAAATTCATATAGACCATTGGTATGAAATTAATGATTTAGAAGAGCTTGCAGAAGAGCTTGGAATTGAAATTCCTGTTGCTATTAGATGTAATATGGATACAGGTATTTATCCTCAATGGAGTAGATTTGGATTTAATATAGATAATGGAGAAGCTTATAATGCTATAAAAAGAATTTATGAAGGTAAAAAACTCTATTTAACTGGTCTTCATGCCCATATTGGAACATTTATGCTTACAGCAGTTGCATATGCAAATGAAACTAAGAAATTAGTTGAGCTTAAAAATAGAGTAGAAGAAGATTTTGGATATACAATTGAATATATTGATATTGGTGGAGGATTTGCAAGTAAAAATAGATTAAAAGGAGTATATCAAGCTCCTGAAATTATAGTTCCAAGTGCTGATGAATATGCAGAAGCTGTGACAAATGCTATTTTTGAGACTAATAAAGGAAAACTTCCAAAACTTTATCTTGAAACGGGAAGAGCTTTAATAGATGAAGCTGGATATTTATTAACTACTCTATTTGCAAGTAAAAGACTCCCTGATGGGAAAAAAAGCTATATAGTAGATGCGGGAGTAAATCTACTTTATACAGCTTTTTGGTATAACTTTGATATTGCACTTGATAAAAGATATAGTGGGCTTAATGAACCAAGTCAAATAAATGGTCCTTTGTGTATGAATATTGATGTAATTGCAGAGAATATTATGCTTCCTCCACTAGATAGAGGAACTGTTATGAGTATTTGGCCGGTTGGAGCATATGCGGTTACTCAATCATTACAATTTATTAGGTATAGACCAAGAATAGTTTTAATTGATAAAAATTCAAATGTTCATATTATAAAAGAAGCAGACGATTTAGATTATGTAGTAGAAAAAGAGATAGTTCCTGATTATTTAAGATAAAAGGTGAAATTTGAATAAATTAAATGCACTTTTTAAGCCTTATATTTCTATACTTTTTTTAAGTGAAATAAAGGCTGGTTTTTTGCTGTTTTTTGTATCTTTTTTGCTTCCAAGTGTAGGAATTTTAGGTTTAGTAGGATTAATTAGTACTATTTTATTTGCAGAAATTATTTCAGTAAGGGAAGAGTATTTAAAACAAGGATTTTATTTATATAATTCTTTATTAGTAGGAATGGGAGTTGGTTACTTTTTTGATGTTACGCTTGTTACTATATTTTTAACAACTATTCTTTCTGTATTTAGTTTTTTACTTTCATTTACTTTAAATAGAATGTTTATTAATTACTCAATGCCTATTTTATCTTTGCCATTTGCATTTGTTAGTATGATATTTTACTTAGCAAGTTTAAAATATACAAACTTGTTGAGTAATATTTTACATAGAAAGCCTCTTTTTGATATTTCTATTCCTTTATTAGATCCTTTTTTTAAATCAATGGGGACTATTCTATTTTTGCCTTATACTATTGCAGGAGTAGTTCTTTCTTTGGTTGTTCTTTTTTATTCAAGAATTCTATTTTTAGCGGGCTTTTTAGGATTTTGGATAGGAGTTTATTTGCACTCTTTTTTTATTCCTTTAAATGAAGCTTTAAATTCTCCTTATAATTTTAATTTTATTCTTATTTCAATGGCTCTTAGTGGAGTATTTTTACTTCCTCATTTAAAAAACTTTTTGTTATCTCTTCTTGCAATTGTAGTAGCTACTATAATGATAGATGCTATGGAAGTATTTTTTACTATTTATAGTATTCCTGTTTATACTTTGCCTTTTAATATTATTACTCTTTTATTTTTAATGCTTTTATATGGAATAGGTTATAATTATTATAATTATAATGTTAAAGAAACTCCAGAAAAGTCGCTTGAATCTTTTTTAAGTTTAGTTTATAGATTTGGGGGAAATGATATAAAAATTAATTTACCATTTACTGGAAGATGGAGTGTTTATCAAGCTTTTGATGGAGAGTGGACCCATAAAGGAAAGTGGAAATATGCTTATGATTTTGTAATTAAGAAAAATGGTAAAACTTATCAGAATGATGGGACAATGTTAGAGGATTATTATGCTTTTGGAAAACCCGTTATCTCTCCAATCAATGGTTATGTAGTAGCTTTAAGAAATGATTTGCCTGATAATTTTATAGGAAACGTAGATAGAGTAAATAACTGGGGAAATTATATTATTATAAAAAGTAATTATGGATATTTTGTAGAAATTTCTCATTTAATGCAAAATTCTATTAATGTAAAAGTTGGAGATTATATAAGAGTAGGGGATATTATAGGAAAATGTGGAAATAGCGGATATTCTCCTGAGCCTCATATTCATATTCAAGTTCAAAAATTTGCAGTTTTAGGAAGTGAAACTATTTCTTTTAAATTTTTAGATTATATAAAAGATGATAAACTATATTATTACTCTTTACCTAAAAAAGATGAAGAGATTGAATCTGCAATTGTAGATAAAGCTATGAAGTTAAGACATACATTTATTTTAGATGATGAATATAGATATAAAGTATATAAAAATAGTGAAAAAGTTGATGAAGTTAGTTTTAAAGTTAAAATGAATCAAAAAGGAGAATTTTATTTTTGTGATGGAAAAAATCAGTTATTTTTTTATTTAGATGAAAAACTCTTTTATTTTTACGATTATAAAGGAGGAGAATCTTATTTAAAAAATTTGTTTAAATTAGCTCCTAAAATACCTCTTGTTAATAAAAATATTACTTATAACGATATATTGCCCATTTATTTAAGATATAAAGGAATCAATAAAATATTATTTGAATTTTTTGTTACTTTTAATTTTAAGTTTTTTGATAAAAAAGAAGAGTATAAAAAAGAAAATTTATCAATTTATTCTAAATATGGTAATATTGTATATTCTTTTTATGAAAAAGGTTTTGATAAAATTATATTAAAAGATATTGAATTAAGGAGAGTTTATGAAGAAAATAGTTTTGCTAATTAGTGCAATTGTGTTTTCTTTTGCAATTGAAAGAGAAATTATTCAAGCATATTACAAATCGTATAACTATGAAAAAATGGGAGATTATAAAGATGCTATTAAAGTTTTAATTCCTGTGTATAATAAGTATCCAAAAGTGTATAGTTTAAATTTAAGGTTTGGATGGCTTTTTTATTTAAATAAACAATTTATAAATGCTATAAAATACTATCAAAAAGCTTCTATTGTTTATCCTTCTTCAATTGAACCTAAGCTTGGACTTATGAGGGTATATAATGCAATTGGTGATTATAATAGTGTTTTGAGTATAGGAGATTCTATTTTGAAAAAAGATTATTATAACTTTTATGGTAATTATTATGAAATAATAGCTTTAAAATCAAAAGGCGATTATCGTACAGCTTTAAAAATAGTAAATAAAATGCTTTATCTTTATCCTACAAGTATACTATATCTTGAACAACTTGGAGAAATTTATTGGAAAATTGATAAAACAAAAGCAAGAGTTGTATTTGAAAATCTTCTTATTTTAGACCCTAACAATCTTGTAGCAAAAGAGTATTTAAAAAGATGAAACTTCTTCTATTTACTCCTTATCCTTTGTCTATAGATAGAAAAATAGGAGAAATAGAACATATTAATAATGATGAAACTCTTTTTTATGATTTAATTTTACAAAGACACTTTGATGTGTTATTAATTTCTTTTGAGTATTATCCTTTTTTTTTGGAAATTAAGAATTATTTTAAAGGCTATACTATCTTTCTTACAAATGAGTGTGATAATTTAAGTTATAAGAAGATTTTAGAAGTGGCTGATTATTGCTATACTTATTTAGAAATTTACAAACTTAATATAAGACTTATGTATTTAAGAAAAAGAATATTAAAGTTAAATGCAACTGTATTTAGATATAAAGACTTTTTTTTTAATTTTGCAACTAATGAACTTTATAAAAACTCTGAACCTATTAAACTTAGCCAGGCTGATGTAGAGCTTTTAAAAGCGTTAATTAAAAATAGAAATAAGTATCTTTCAAAAGAAGAGATTTTAGAAGAGTGCGATCATATAGAGAGTGGAAATTCGATTAAGGTTTTAATTACCCATTTAAGAAAAATTGGGTTTGATATAGAAAATAAAAAAAATGTTGGATATAGATTAAAAGAAGTATAAAAAGAGTTTTATCAAATTAATTTTTAAAGTGTGTTGAATGTCATGTAAAAATTTCTTCAAGAAACTTTTCATAAGCTTTTGTAATTTTTGAATGTGGATACTCTTTTGTAACAATGGATAAAAAAGGCATATTTTCTATTAAGTTACTTTTAGGAATATAGGTTTTTAAATATTGTTCTTTAGGAAGTGTTAAAATATTTTTTATAATCTTTTTATGAGATGTTTTATTTTCTAATCCATTTATAAAAAGTTTAATGTTTTTATTCTCTGTTAAATCCAATATTTGATTATAAGTTCTTAAAGAGAGGATATTTGGTAATACTGGAACTAATATTAAATCTGAATATTTTAAAATATCTAAAGTTAAATTATTTATAGAGGCTGGAGTATCTAAAAATATGTAATTAAAATTAAGTTTTTTTAGATACTCTTTGATTAAGATATTATTAAATAAACCAAAAGATGCAGGTATTAAAAAGAGGTTTTTGTCGATTCTTTTAATATCTATTTTAAACTTTTTTTTTACTTTCTTTCCTAATAAATATGTTGCGGCTCCTTGAGGATCTAAATCCCAAAGTAGAGTTTTTTCTTTTTTTGAAGCTAAATAGGCTAAATTTACTGCAGTTGATGTTTTTCCTACTCCTCCTTTTATATTATAAAGAGATATAACCATTTAGAGCCTTTTTTAGTATAATATCAAAAAGAGCGGGGAGTTTCAATGGAGCGTATAAAAATTAATGAATTTTATAATCCTGAGTATGTTTTAGTTGGAAATAAAAAAATGAAACTTGAAAAATTAATTGATGAGTATATAAAACTTAAGAAAGTGAATAAAAAGGCAATAAAAAAATACCTTCAAGAACAAGAGCTAAAACCTTATCAAGCTGAGCTTATAAAGATGCAAAAATATTTAGAAGATACAAATCAAAGAATGATTGTGTTGTTTGAAGGTAGAGACGCCGCTGGAAAAGGGGGGAGTATTAGAAGAATTACAAGATATATGAATGAGAAACATTATAGAGTAGTGGCACTTGGAAAACCAAGTGATGTGCAAAAAACTCAATGGTATTTTCAAAGATATGTAGAGCAATTTCCAAGAGGTGGAGAAGTAGTTATTTTTGATAGAAGTTGGTATAATCGTGCTATGGTTGAGCCGGTGTTTGGATTTTGTAGTAAAAAGCAGTATGAAATTTTTATGCAAGAAGTGCCTATGTTTGAGAAATCTTTAGTAATGGAAGGGACTATTTTAGTAAAAATATACCTTTCAATATCTAAAGAAGAACAGGCAAAAAGATTTGAAAAAAGAAGAAAAAATCCTCTTAAACAGTGGAAACTTAGCGAAATAGATTTGCAAGCTCAAGATAAATGGGATGAGTTTACTGAAATGAAGTATAAAATGTTAAAAGCTACTCATACGCATTATGCTCCTTGGACTGTGATTAGAAGTGATAATAAACATCTTGCAAGGCTTAATGCTATGAAAGTTATTTTAAATTCAATTGATTATCCCAATAGAGATATAAATTTAAATTTTGTTCCGGATGAAGATATAGTGGTAAGTGGTGCAAGAGAGATAGAAATAATGGAAGCGGATAGAATAAAGAGAGGAAAATTTGTTGGTTAGAAATATTATTATGTTAAGGAGATAAAAATGAATTATAAAACTGCAAAACAACAATTTGAAAAACTTTTTAAAAACGAAATGAGTGAAGAAGAGGCACGAGAGTTTTTAGTTGAACTATACAAAAGAGAAGAAACAGCTGTTGAAATTGCAGCAGCAGCAGAAGTTATGAGAGAGCATAGTATAAAACTACCAGTAAGTGAAGAGTTAAGAGAAAAGTTAATAGATATAGTAGGAACAGGAGGAGATAAAAGTAATAGTTTTAATATCTCTTCAACTACTGCTCTTTTAGTAAGTGCAATTGGAGGATATGTTGCAAAGCATGGTAATAGAAGTATTACAAGTAAAAGTGGAAGTGCTGATATGCTTGAAGCACTTGGTATTAATTTAAATCTTTCTCCTGAAAATCAAGTAAAAATGTTAGAAGAAGTAAGGTTTGCTTTTATATTTGCTATTAATCATCATCCTGCAATGAAACATATTATGCCAATTCGTAAATCTTTAAATCATAGGACAATTTTTAATATTTTAGGACCTCTTACAAATCCTGCAGGGGCTAAAAAGTATTTATTAGGAGTTTTTTCTCCAGATTTTGTTGAAAAAATAGCAAATGCTTTGATATTAATGGATATTAATTCTGCAATGGTAGTAAGTTCAATAGATGGAATGGATGAAATTAGTATATCTTCTCCTACAAAAGCTATATATTATGATGGAGTTAAACTTACTGATATGATTATAAGACCTGATAGTTTTGGAATGAGAGGCAGTAAAGAGGATTTAGTTGGAGCAGATGCAAAAGAAAATGCAAAAATAACAAGAGGAATTTTAGAAGGAACTATAAAAGGTCCAAAAAGAGATGCAGTTTTATTAAATACTGCAGCAGCTTTGTTTGTAGATAAAAAAGTAAACTCTTTAGAAGAAGGGATAAAAATAGCAAATGAAACAATAGATAGTAAAAAAGCAATTAAACATCTTGAAAAAATTATTGAAGTTAGTAATAAATTAGGAAAATAGATGAACTTGCAAGAAGTTTTAGAGTGTATAAAAAGAAGTGGTAAAAATATTATAATTTTAAGTGGAACATTAGGAAGTGGGAAAACTTTTTTAGTAAAAGAATTTGTAAAATCATTAGGATTAAATTTAGATGTAACTTCTCCTACTTTTTCTATTCAGAATGTTTATGATGAAAAAGTTTTTCATTATGATTTGTATAATAAGGGTGTAAATGAATTTTTAGCTCTTGGAATGTTAGAAGAGTTAGAAAAAGATGGTTATCATTTTATTGAATGGGGAGAAGAGTTAGAAGAGATATTAAAGAGTTTTGGAATAGATTTTTTAAGAGTAAATATTGTTTTAAGTGAAAATACAAGGGATTATGAATGTCAAAATTAATAGCAAAAGACCTTAGAAAATCTTTTAAAAAAACAGAAGTTATAAAAGGAGTTAGTTTAGAAGTTAGCACAAAAGAAGTAGTAGGACTTTTAGGACCAAACGGAGCTGGAAAAACTACTTCTTTTTATTTAATTTGTGGACTTTTAACACCAGATAGTGGTCAAGTATTTCTAGATGATAATGATGTAACAAAACTACCTTTACATAAAAAAGCAAGACTTGGAATTGGATATCTTCCTCAAGAGAGTTCTATTTTTAGGGATTTGAGTGTGGAGGAGAATCTTTATATTATTGCGGAGCAGTTTTATAATAAAAAAGAACAAGAAATTATAGTTGAAGATTTACTTGAAAAGTTTAATATTGAACCTATTAGAAAGAGAAAAGGGATTAGATTAAGTGGAGGAGAAAGAAGAAGAGTAGAGATTGCAAGAGCTCTTGTTACAAAACCTAAATTTTTATTTTTAGATGAGCCTTTTGCAGGAGTGGACCCTGTAAATGTTAATGATATTAAAAATTTAGTAGAGTTTTTAGCAAAAGAAGAAATAGGAGTTATTATAACTGATCATAATGTAAGAGAGACTCTTTCTATTTGTAATAGAGCTTATGTTTTAAAAGAGGGACAAATTTTAACTCATGGAAATGCTCAAGAGATAGTAAGTAATAAAGATGTAAAAAAATATTATTTAGGAAAAGATTTTTCATTATGAAATTAAAACAAAAAACTACCAATAAACTCTCAGCAAAATTAATGGGTTTTTTGCCTATTTTAAAGGTTGGTAGTGAAGATTTGTTTGAAGAAGTGAAAAAAAAATTAAAGGATTTACCTGTTGAAATAGTTAATAAAAGATTTGTATATGAAAGTTCTTTAAATGCTAATACAGATAAAATCGAAGCTTTAAGCATTTATAAAGCTAGTCTTTATGAAGAGTTGATATCTCAGATAGATTCTAAATATTTTCCAACTCAAAAATCAAAAAATATTGCTTTAGAAATCATAAAAGATATAAATAATGAAGGTTTTTTTGAGGGAGATGAAAAAGAGATAGCAAAGAAATTAGGAGTAAAAGAAGAAGAGGTAAAAAAAGTTAGAGAAAGATTTATGTTTCTAGAACCGGTAGGAGTTGGAGCAAAAGATTTAAAAGAGGCGTTTTTGTTTCAGCTTTATAATTTAGATATCGGAGATGAGGTTTTAACCCTTGCTATAGAAATGGTAAAAAAACTTGAGAAATTAGAAGAATTTGAAGATAGAAAATATTATAAAGAGGCTTTAAATATTATTAGACAA
>CAZEOW010000002.1:0-2546 GCA_964514005.1 uncultured Nautiliales bacterium | reverse complement strand
GTTTTAAAGCCAATGAGAATTCAAGATATAGCTCAAGAACTTGAATATAATGCTTCTACAATTTCAAGGGCTATAGCAAACAAATATATTTTATGCAATAGGGGGCTTTTTTCTTTAAAATATTTTTTTTCTATAGCACTTGATGATGAGATTTCTGCTTTACAAATAAAAGAAGAGATAAAAAAGATAATAAAAAATGAAAATAAAGAAAAACCTTTAAATGATGATAAATTAACAGAGATAATAAATAAAAAATTTAATTTAAAACTTGTTAGAAGAACCATTTCAAAATATAGAGATGCTCTTAATATTCCTGCCAGTAGAGAGAGAAAAAAGTTATATAAAAAAGAAATCAACTTCTTATAATAAGGCTTTTAGGAAGATTGAATTTATTTATTATCTCTTCTTCTTTCATTCTCATTTCTCCATTGTCAATTTCATGGTCATATCCTAATAGATGTAAAAGTCCGTGAATAAATAAAAGTTTTATTTCATCTTCAATAGAGTGATTAAATTTTTCTGCTCCTTCCTTTGCTTTATCTATAGAAATTACAATACTGCCTAAAATAGGCATATCAACTAATGGAAAACTTAATACATCTGTTGGAGTGTTTTTATTTCTAAAAGTTTTATTAAGTTCTTGAATCTCTTCATTTGTTGTAAGAATTAGTTCTATATCTTTATTTGTTAGATATTTGTAAATTTCCTGCAAAGAATTTATATTAAACTCAAAATCTGTTCTATTATCAAACTCTATCATTTTAAGCCTTTTTTTTGTAAAATTTTAACAAAAACTTAAGGAATAAAATTGAAAGCAGTAGTTATACTTAGTGGAGGTATGGATAGCACAACAGCAGCTTTTATAGCAAAAGAAGAAGGATATGAGCTGATAGCTCTTCATTTTAATTATGGACAGAGAACTCAAAATAGAGAACTCAAAGCTTTTAATGATATTTGTAATTATTTGAAATTAGATAATAGATATATAATAGATTTGCCTTTTTTTAAGCAAATAGGAGCTAATGCTCTTGTAGATGAAAATATAGAAGTTCCTACTGAAGGGATAAAACCGGGAATTCCTATAACGTATGTGCCTTTTAGAAATGGTATTTTTTTATCAATAGCTGCAGCTATTGCAGAAAAAGAAAGTGCAAAAGCTATTTTTATAGGAGTTGTAGAAGAAGATAGTAGCGGATATCCAGACTGCACACAAGAATTTATTGAAAATATGCAAAAAGCTATAAACAGTGGAACAAAACCAGAGACTAAAATTACT
This sequence comes from uncultured Nautiliales bacterium, assembly GCA_964514005.1. GTDB lineage: Bacteria > Campylobacterota > Campylobacteria > Campylobacterales > Nautiliaceae > CAZEOW01. Next base: position 1,270 of record CAZEOW010000002.1, on the reverse strand, counting down.
ATAAAAACCCCTCTTATTCATTTAAAAAAAGAGGATATTGTAAAAAAAGCTTTAGAAGTTAATGTCCCACTTGAACTTACATGGAGTTGTTATAAAGAAGAAGAGGTTGCTTGCGGAGTTTGCGATAGTTGTAGATTAAGACTTAAAGGCTTTAAAAAGGCTGGAATAGAAGATAAGATTCCTTATAAATAGTAATGATATTATGTTAATTTATATTAAAACAATACCACTTAAAAACATCTCTTTCATTAAAATTTAAACTATCTACTAAATGCCTTCAACAAGAAGGCAAACTTCTTACCACTCTTTTTTAGTCCATTTTTTTAACGCTTATTTTCCGTTAAAATTTGTATTGTTTCAGTCTATTTAGTCAGTGGCAACCTTTAAAAAAAAACAAAATAATTGTAAAATTATATAAAAAAGGGTATTTATGCAAAAAAAGATAGAAACAGTAAAAACTTTACTTGATGCATTACCTTTTATAAGGAAATTTTATGGCAAAACAATTGTAATAAAATATGGAGGTAGTGCTCAAATTGATGAAAAATTAAAAGAGTCTTTTGCTATAGATATTTTAATGCTTTATATGGTAGGAATAAAACCAGTTATTGTTCATGGAGGAGGGAAAAGAATTACAGAAATTTTAACTGCTCTTAATGTTAAAACAGAATTTAAAGATGGAGTTAGAGTTACTACTGAAGAATCTATAAAAATAGCAGAAATGGTATTAAGTGGAGAAATAAATAAAGAGATTGTAAATATGCTAAATCAACATGGAGCAAAAGCTATAGGAATTAATGGAAAAGATATGGCATTTATGAAAGCTAAATCTTTACTTGGATATACAGGAGAGATTATTTCAGTGGATGGAGTGTTTATAAATAAACTTATTAGTGAAAATCTTATTCCCGTAATTGCTCCAATTGCTGCAGGAGATGCTCCAACTCATCCGGGATATAATATAAATGCTGATACTGCAGCAAGTGAAATTGCTGTTGCAATTGGAGCAAAAAGAGTAGTATTTTTAACTGATACACCGGGAGTGTTAGATGAAAATAGAAATTTAATTAGCTCTTTAAATGAAAAAGAAATTAATAGTTTAAAAGATAAAAAAGTAATAGCAGGAGGTATGATTCCTAAAGTAGATGCGGCATTAGATGCTATAAAAAAAGGAGTAGAAAAAGCTCATATAATAGATGGAAGAGTAGAGCATTCTCTTTTACTTGAACTTTTAACAAGTGATGGAATAGGAACGGAAATAAGGAGATAA
>CAZEOW010000001.1:2909-27294 GCA_964514005.1 uncultured Nautiliales bacterium | reverse complement strand
TCAAGTTGTAGTTTTTCTATATCAAAACTATTTAAAAGAGTCTCATCTGTTTTTAGATTTTCTAAACTAGGGATATAGTAATTTCCTTTTTTTAGAAGTTCTATCAGACTAAAAGGATTTCCACTCTCCCACCAATAGTTACTAAATCTATATTTGCTTTTTATAAATTTTAATATATCAAATGGGTTATAAACTTTATCTCCTAAAAAGTTATATCCGTTATACCATTTCTTAACTAATTCTAAATTTACATCTTTTAGATACTCTATAAATGAAGTTTCTATATCTTCTTGTGTATATCCACATATCTCACCAAAATCTGGATGTAAGCTTATATCTTCTATTTGATTAAGTCCTGAGAATATGCTAGCTTTTGAAAATTTAGATATTCCGGTTAAAAAGGCAAATTTTATATATTCATCATTTTCTTTTAGTTGAATATAAAGTCCTCTTAAAAAATCTCTATTTTCTACTGCCCTTTGTGGATTATCTAAATTATCTAAAATTGGTTTATCATACTCATCTATTAAAACAACTACTCTTTTTTGGTATTTTTTATAAGCTTCTTGAATAAGTCTTCTAAAACAGATACTTATGCTATCATCTATTTGACAATCTATTTGAAGCCTTTCTTGATTTTCTTCAAGAATTATTTTTGCTGTTTGTTTAGTTTCTTCGAATGTTTTAAAATCTCCCCCCCAACTAATTTTAATCACCGGATACTCTTCAAATTGATACTTATCATAAATATATAATCCCTTAAATAACTCTTTATTTCCTAAAAATATATTTTTTAAGGTATCAAGAAAAAGAGATTTTCCAAATCTTCTGGGTCTTGATAAAAATACATAAGTATAATTCTTTATCAAATCAAGTGCATATTTTGTCTTATCAATATATAAAAAATCTTCATTTATAATTCTGCTAAATGTTTGTATTCCTATTGGTAGTTTTTTCATAATTTCTCCTTTATTTCTTCCCAATGAAGTTCTATTCCTTTACTTGTTGTTACAAATCCTATAATTCTAATTTTTCCTTCATGAACCATTCTATGATGAGTTTTACACAAAGGTATAAGATTATATTTGTGATGAATATTCATATGCCCAATAAAACCATCTTTTGCTTTTTCTTGTTCTATAATATGATGCACATCTTCTACAATCTTTCCACAAATAGCACAAGTTGAAATAAATAGTTTTTTATTATATTTTGAGCGTTTTTTTCTAACTAACAGCTCAAGTGCATTATACTCTTTAGATAGTTTCTTTCTTATCTCCTCTGCAGTTTTTAAAAACTCTTCATCCATATATATAGATTTTGCAAATTCAAGCCCATACACACTACTTCCACTTCCATCTTTAAGTTTTCTATCATAAATAAGTTTTTCTCCATCAAACCACACTTCAAGATGTTTTGCTACTACATTTGGTAAAGATTTTACTTCTTCAATATCCATTAATTGATGCAAATGAGTTGCAAATACAAAATTTATCTTTCTTTTTGCAAGTTTTACAACAGCACTTGCAACAATACTAAGAGCTGAGAGAGTTTCTGTCCCATGAGCTATTTCATCTCCAAGCACTAAAGAGTCTTTATTTGCTCTATTAAAAATATTTTTAAGCTCAAGCATCTCTACTGCAAACGTAGAAAGTCCTTTTGATAAATTATCTTTTGCTTCAATTCTTGTAAAAATAGCTCTATAAGGTTTTATTTCTAAATTAGCAGGCACAAAAAAACCGCTTTGTGCTAAAAATACTGCAATTCCGACACTTTTCATTAAAGAACTTTTTCCTGAGCTATTAATTCCATATAAAAGCATTCCATCATATTCATCAAAATTTACATCATTTGGCACATAAACACCATTTTCTTCATTTACTTCAATTAAAGGATGTCTTAAATCTTTAAAAACTCTTTTATGAGATAAAATAGGTTTAAAATAGTTATACTTTTTTGCAACTTTAGCAGAACTTATTGCAACATCTACTTTTGCGATCTCTTTTGATAATTCTTCTAAAAAATCAAATCTATTTTCTATCTCTTCTAAAGTTTCTAAAAACAGCTCTTTTGTTAAGTTTATAATTTTTATATCTAAAGATAAAATTTTTTCACTAAGTTCATCTATAATAGAACCACTAATTTTTACACTGTTTGTAAGCTGTTTTATTTTAAAATCACTAAAAAAAATCTTTTTACCATCAATTTCTAAAAAAGTCTCTAAAAACTGATTTTTTATTAAATTAAATCTATTTTTTGTAAGAGATAGATAATGCCCTTCTTTTTCTAAAATCCCTATTTCAACCTTTACATCTCCTAAAGATTCTATTTTCTTTTTTATTTCACTTAGCTCATTAACATAATAATCTTTTTTGTCAATTAATTCATCTAACTCTTTATTTCCTTTATAAAAAAAACTCTCTTTAATATCTTCAAACTTTACTCCAAGCCTTTCAAAATTAAATTTATCTTTTAAATAAGAGATAAAATTATCTATTTTTGTAGTTTTTTTCTTAAGTTTTTCGTAAATAGAAGCACTAGCTTTTAAAGATGAAAATAAAAAAGAAATTTCAAAAGGGTGAAGTTTTTTTAGTTTTATTTTTCTATCAAGCTTTTCTATATCGTATATTTCACTAATTTCATTAAATTTGTCATATCTGTTTAACATAAATTCAACAGCTTTATATCTTTTTTCCAACTCTTTTTCATCATATATAGGATTAAATAACCTCTCTTTTATTAGTCTTCTTCCCATTGGAGTTTTTGTTTTATCAATAAGTTTTAAAACTTTTTCTATATCAAGTTGTTTTATTGGATTATTTCCAAGATAAACAAATTTATCACTTTCTATTAAAATAGGCTCTTTTATTTTTTTTAAAAGATCTTTATTATGAGCAATTACAAATTCAAGCAAAACAGCAAGAGATTCTGTAATTAAAGGATATTTTTCTAGATTCATAACTTCAATAGGAGTTAAAAGGCTTTTTATATTATAAACTTTTCTAAAAAGTTCGTTTTGATAATCAATTTTTACTCTAGTTTTATTAATAATTATATTTTTTCCTTCTAATTCTAAATAATTTACCACTTCATCGCAATCTACATTTTTTAAAGTTAATATAATTTCTTTACTTTTATAAGTTTGAAGTAATCTAAAAAGTTCATCTAAAGCAAATGTTGGGTCCTCTTTTGAAGAATAATTCTCATACACAAAACTTTTTGCAGTATTTAGATCTATATTTGCAAAACCTATATGAAAAGCTGAATACTTTTCAATTATTATACTTGTTACATAATTTTCAATCTCTTTAGATTCTATATTCACTCCAGGTGAGATAATTTCTGCTAAATATCTCTTTACATTTGGAGGGATACCTTTTTGTTTTATTAAAATAATAGTATACTTATTTTCGCTAATTAACTTTTCTAAGTATCTATCTAATGCATGATTTGGAAATCCAGCCATTAAAGGATTTTTAATATCAACTTCTGGGATAGATTTATTTTTTTTTGTAAGTTGAATATTTAAAACATCTGCAATTTCTCTTGCCTTTCCTATTCCTTCAGCCTCATACGTTTCAAAAAAAGTCCCAACTTCCATTAACACAACTGCATTAGGATATAAAGAATCATAATATTTTTGAAGTTCAAAGTAGATTTGTGTAAGTAATTTTTTAGAATTTAGTAATTTATTTATATCCATTAGTCCCTTTTTTATTATAATTATATCAAAACAAAAGGAGAAAACTTGAAAGGAATATTATTAGCTTTATTAACTACATTTAGTTTTGCATTTAACTGGAACTCAATAGTAGGGGCTTTTAAGAAAACAGTAAATACATTAAGCTATACAATCGAAACAAGTGGAATTAATCCAAGAGTATATGAATTTGATACTCAAGGATATCCAAGAATGCATTGTATTGTAATTTTTAGAGACGATCCAAAAACTTCACCTGCTATACATTGTACACAAACAAATCCAAAATATATAAAAATGAACGAGGAGATTAAATAGATTATAAAAACTTAAAAAAATATCTCCACTCCTCTTATATTTCCTGTTAAATCGTTAAAAAAAGAAAATTCTTTAAAAGAATGCTCTTTTAAAAACTTTTGCAAAGGTTCTTTTTGATTAAATCCTATTTCAATTATAGCACATTTAAAATTATTCTTTGCTTTTAAAATTAATTTTCTTACAATATCAAGACCATCTTCTCCTGCAAAAAAAGCAAGGTCTGGTTCATATTTATTTGGTTTTTTCCAACTAGTTTCTACATAAGGAGGATTTGCTACAAGTAAATCTGCCTTATCACAAAAAAGGTCGCACTTTTTTATATTTATATCTACATTATGAAGTTTTGCATTTTTTTTAGCAACTTCTAAAGCAACAAAACTTATATCTGTTGCTATAACTTTTGCGTTAGTATGCTTCGCTATTTCCATTGCAATTACACCACTTCCTGTGCAACAATCCACAACTAAATTAAAATCAAATTTTTTAATAACCTCAATTGCCCTTTGAACTACTACTTCAGTATCATCACGAGGTATTAATACTCCTTCTTGTATATAAAAAATATCTCCAAAAAATTCTACTTCTTTAAAAATATACTCAACCGGATAGCCACTTTTTACTTTTTCATAAATTCCAAAAAACTCTTTAGGAACTTCTAATTCATCATTTAAAAAAAGCCACGCTTTATCTTTTTTAAGTAATTTTTGAAGAATATAAGAAGATAAAGGAGAGTTTAAAAATTCTTTTATTTTCAAATAATCTCCTCTACATTAATTCCATCTTCATTTATTAATCTAATAACTTCAAACTCTCCATTTTCACTTCTAAATTTATAAATATCTATCTCTTCTACATCTACAAGCGGTAAATCAGGAGTAACATAAATAACTCCAAGTCCTTTTTCGTTAACAAACTCTTTAAGAAGTTTTTGATTTTTTGTAGATAAAACACTAACCTCATCTAAAATTAAAAAGAAGTTTGCTTTTTCTCTTAAGAAAAGCTCAAGTAAACTTACAGCAATCGCAATTTTTAATAAAATAGACCCACCTGTAGAACTTTCGTTTTTTATAACTCTTAAAACCTTTTTTTCTTCATTTTCTTTAAATTCCAGCTTAATATCTATAATATCACTTAATGAAAACTCTTCTTTATTAAGTTCATTTTTTATCTCTTCAAAAAGAGACTCTATTTTTGAAATTGTTTTAAAAGCTTCTTTTTTATCAAAAAATAGGCTCTTTTCATTTTCAAGTAAAATAATTAAATTATCTATATTTTTCTTAATTTCATCAAAAAGTTTTAGAATATCCTTTTTTCCATCTTCTATTATAAGTTTTACATCCTTAACTACTCCAAAATCTACCTTTGAAAGATTAGAATTTACTCTTTTAATTTGGGAAATAAAATCATCCTTAGCATCTTCAAAGTTTTTAATCTCTCTTTCTAGAATTCCTTCAATTAAATTTCTAACTTCTTCAATCATTACTCTAGTATGAGTTTCAAATCTTTTCTCTTTAAATTCAATTAATTCATCTATTTTTCTTAACTCATTATCTTCAAGTTTATCTACTAAATTCCAAATAAAACTTACATCAAGCCCTTCCATTACAAATTTTTCTAAATCATTTCTAACACTTCTTAATTTATCTATTAATTCAGATTTTAAATAGCTTAACTCTTTTTTCTTCTCTTTTAAAGAATCTATTAAATTATCTAAAAACTCATCTGTTTGGATTTTTTGGGAAATAGTTTTAAAATTTTTTACCTTTTCAAGCCCTCTATTAACTTTTAAAATATCCCTTTCTAAATCATCTTTTTTATTTTTTAAAAGAGTTTCTTTTTCTGTTATTTTATTTAGTATAACTTTTGAAAAGTTTAAAAACCTATTTTTCCTTTTTAAAATAAAATCAATCTCTTCTTTTATTTTTTCATAACTATTTATTTTTTCTTTTACGTCTTCATAATTTCTTAAAAATTGCTGAGCATCAAGAGATTCTTTTAATTTTTTTTCAAGCTCTATTTTTTTATTTCTTAATTCTTTTAATTTCTCATCTTTTGTAATACTAGCTTTTTGAGACTCTTTATTTTTTATAAGCTCATCAATTTCCTTTTTTTCTTTTTCAATCTCTTCTTTTAAACTCTTTTTTATCTCTTTTTTCTTAATTTCAAACTCTTTTTTTATTTGAGAAACTTTTTTTTGTAAATTTTTTTGAGCTTCTTTTATAGAATTCATTATCTGTTTTTTCTCTTTTTCTAAAGAAGATATCTCTTTTTTCTTTTTATCTATATTAATATCTACTAATTTCAGTTTTTCATCAAATTCTCTTTTTAAGTTATTTATTTTTTCATTAAGTTTTAAATCTAAACTTTTTATTTCTTCATTTATTTCTTTTATTTTTTCTTCTATTTTCACATTTTCTTCGCTTAAAACATCAATTAAAGAAGAAAGTTTTATCTCTTTAGACTTAAACTCTTTTTCACTCGCAACAATTTTCTCTTCTAAAGTTTTTTTTAGTTCTTTTAGATAATTTTTTAAATCTTCAATTTCTTCTTCAGCTTTTGTCATAGTAGGAATGGTTTTTAGCTTAGTAGTATCTAATTTTATTCCCAAAATAGTATCGCTTATAATTTTAGGCTTTAATTCTTCTACGCTTTTATTTAATAAATTATCATCTAAAATAGGATAAAGTTCTACTTCCCAATTTTCAACATTTTGAATTAAAAACTCTTTAAAACTACCCTCTTTTGTCTCAAGAATAGATTCAAAAAAGCTTATTCTATTTAAAATATTTTTTTCCTCTTTAAAAAACTCTTCCTTTAACTCCTCTTCTTTTTCTTCTTTCTTTCTTTTTAATTCTTTTAATTTTCTTTTATTAAATTCTATTTCGCTTTTATTATCTTCAATTTTATTAAGTAACTCTCTTTTACTTTTTACATAAAAAGCTCTTTTTTCTTCAAACTCTTCTTTTAACTTAGAAATAGCTTCTTTTAACTCACTTAATATACTCTCTTTTTCTTCATACAGCTTAGAAATATCTTCTTTTAACTTCCTTATATTCTCATTTAATAAATTTTCTTTTTCTTCCAATTCTCTTTCTATAACTCTTACTTTCTCTTTTTCTTTTTTAATTTCTTCTTCTAATTCCTCATCTATTCTTCTAAAAGCAATAAGTTCTTTTTCTTTTAAATCATTATCAAGAAGTCTTTTTTTTCTTTTTAACTCTTTTATTTCATCTTCTAATACAGCAACACTATCCATCATTTCCGCTTGAAGAGCCATAATTAAATTATTAACTTCACTTAATGCTTCTTGAATTTTTTCATACTCTAAAGCTTTATCCTCTGCAGAAATTAATTTCTCTTTCGTATAAATCGATTTTAATTTTTCTATTTCTTCAAGAGAGATTTCCAAATTCAAAATCTTTTTTTCAATCTCTTTTTCGCAATTTTTTGATTTTTGTTCTAAATGAGAATATAAAGAGTAATTTTTTTTCAATTTAAAAGAAGTAAATTTTAGCTCTTTTTCTAAATCTTTTAATAAACTCTCTTCTTTTTCTTTTTTATAACTAATTTTTGCTTGAAGAGCATCAATTTCTTTATTAATTTTTAAAGTCTCTTCTTTTAATCTTTTTATTTCATCAATTAATCCTAAATTTCTCTTAAATCTTGAATAAAAATTAAAATATCTTTTAAACTCTTTTATTTTTAGAAAAAATTCTTCATAATCTATTTTCCCAGCAATATCTCTTTGCAGTGTTGTAGCAATCGTTTCTTTTATACTCGTAGCATCAAAAACTGCTTTGTTTACATTAAAAATTTTATTAAAAAGTCTTATGAAAGTTTCATAGTTTTTTATATCTGCAAGTTGAAATTTTTTATTTTTAAAATCAAGTCCATAAATAATTTTTTTAAATTCCTCATTAGTATTTACAACTAAAGGCTTTGTTGTAGCTCTTATTTTTTTTATAACATCTTTATAAGTTAAAACATTATTCTCTTCCAACACCAAAGATAAATCAAATTTTCCTCTTACAAAAACTCTTTTAATATCTCCTCTTACTTTATACATTAAAACAAAATAATCATCAAATTCATAAATAATATAAGAATTTTCAAAAGGAAAATAAAAATCTTTAAAGCTTCTTTTATTTGCATCAATTCCTAATGCTTTTACATCAGAGTTATAATAATACTGAATAGCCCTAATAGCAGTAGTTTTACCACTTCCATTATCTCCTACAAAAAATATGTTTCTTTTTCTTAAATCTATTTCAGCAATATTAAATTTTGCAGAATTGATAAAAAAAACTTTATTCATCACTTCCTCCTAAACTCTCTACAATATCTACATAGTAATTAAAACTATTTAAAACAAAATACTCATCTGTTGTTAGTCTTTCAAATACAAAATTTCTTTCTAACAAATTAAAAAGTTTATCTTTTATTTCCATTACATCTTCACTTTTAAAAAGAGCTTTTGCTATATCTTTTACAGAATCTTCCTTATCTTTATATCTTATTATAAAATCACTTTGTTTTATTTTATGAGAAACATCTAAATGAATAAAAAGTCTTTTTACAAGTGCAATTGCTAAAATAACATCTTTATGAGAATTAAAAAATTTATCACTCTCTTCAAGTGAAAGAGGTTTTGAGAGATAATAATAGCCATTTTCTCCTACTAAATAAAATCCAAGCTTATTTACAATTCTATTAAGCTCATCAAAATTCTCATCATCACTTAAAAAACGGGCATAATTTTCAAACTTCTTAGAGTTATTAGAGATAATATATCCTTTTGAAAGAACTTCAAAAACATCTTTTATTTCCATTTTACAATCCTTACATTGTATTTATTAAATTCATCCATATAAACTACTTTCCTATCGTAATGATTTAAAATATATACAAATACTCTAACACTTTCGTTAATAAGTTCTTTATCTTTTTTTTCTATATGGCTTAAAATAGTCTCAAATATATCTTCACTCTTTTCTAATTTATCTATTAGGGATTTTAAATCTATTAAATGAATAACCTCTTTTATAGGCCTTTTTATTTTTGTCTTTTTTATTGGCTTTTTAACAAATACTTTTCCTACTATCTCTTTTACTCTATCAACTTCAAAAATATCCGCAACAGCAATAATTTTTTGTTTATACACAAAATCTTTATTTCTTAAAAACTCATCAATTCTTGCATCTTCTTTTAAAATTAAATCTGCTATTTTATTTAGCTTTTTATTAAACTCCCTTTTCTTTTCAGTCTGAATAATAAACTCTCTTAATCTTTTTAAATAAGAATCTATATTTTTATTAAGTCTTACAACCTCAACTAAAATATCTTTTATAAACTCCTCTATTTTCAATACTTTAAGCTCCTCTAAAACTCTTACAATATTTTTATTAGAAGAGATAAGCTCTTCTATTTCTTTTAAAATTCTTTTAGCTTCATTAATTAGTATATCAATATCGCTAATATTATCTCTTTCAAAACTAACAATTAAAGATAAAATAAGCTTATCTCTATTTTCCATATTTTGATAAATTTTATTTACCATATTAAATATAGATTCTAAGTAAAACTCTTTATTTGTAGCTTCATACTCTTTTTTATACTCTATAATTCTTTTTAACTCTTTTTCATAATCTTCAAAAACTATACTAACATCTGCTCTAGCTAAAATTGTATTTACAAAATTCAGATAAATTTCATTTAAATAATAATAATTACCTATCTTTACAAAAATTCCACTCTCAACTAAATTAGAAGGAGCAAAAGAGAGTTTTTTTTCTTTGTAAGCTTCATCTATTAAATTTCTATTTTTACATAAAAGGCTTAAGAGTTCAATATGCTTCATTTTAGACCTTTTCTTCAAGTCTTTTTAATCTTTCTATAATTGGAGGATGAGTATAATAAATTAAAGAATAAATTTTACTAACTTTTGGATAGTGTTTATTTTCGCTTACAAGTTTTTTTAAAGCACTTGCTAAAGCTTTTTTATCTACTAATTCACTTCCAACCTCATCTGCTTTAAATTCATTATTTCTGCTAACTAAATTAATAATAGGAGATAAAATAAAAAATATAACTTCGCTAAATAAAATAGCTAACATAATAATATTTGCTCCACTTTTTGGAATATTTAAACTCTTAAATAAAGAGTCTGGTAAATTCCCAAAAATAGCAAATAAAACAAAAAGCATCAACCCTACTAATGAAATATTTTTTAATATATCTTTATTTTTAAAATGACCAAGCTCATGCCCAAGGACTGCTAAAATCTCTTTTTTTGAAAGTTTATTTAACAAAGTATCAAATAAAACTACTCTTTTACTTTTCCCAACTCCTGCAAAATATGCATTAAGCCTCGTATCTCTTTTACTTGCATCCATTACATATATTCCATTACTTTTAAATCCAACTTTTTGCATCATCTCTTCTATACTATTTTTTAACTCTTCATCTTCAAGTGGAGTAAATTTATTAAAAATCATTGCTAAAAAAGGATAAAAAAGATTAATTGCAATTACAAATAAAAATGAAAAAACAAATCCAATAATCCACCAATTCTTAAAATTTTCTATAAAATAGATAAGCCCTGCAAAAAATAGTCCTCCAAATATTAAAAAGAGTATAATCTTTTTAACCTCATCTATAAAAAATATCTTCCAACTTGATACATTAAAACCAAACTTTTTATCTATATGTTTAGACCATACACTAAGAGGCAAAGTAAAAAGATAATTTACCCCAAAAAACATAAGCAATATCCCAAGCTCACTTATTATAGATTCACTTTTAAAAAAAAGAAAGTTTATTATAAAAAAACCTCCACTTAACCAAAAAACTACTATAAATAAAGATATAAGAGCTTCAAAAATATTTAAAGTATGTTTATAAATAGCATAAATAGCCGCATCTTTATACTCTTCTAAACTCATAAAAACAGGACCTTCTTTAAAAGAATCTTTAACAAACAAAACTTCTTTAATTTCTAAAAAAATCTTTATAGCAACATAAATTCCAAAAACAGTAATTAAATAATTACCCATTTCTTACTCCTCACACTCTTCTAAAAGTTTATTTATATGAGAATCATCATAAGGATCAGCATGAATTGTAATAATCCATTTTACTTTATCATCAAGCTTTCTTATTTTTTCTTCAATATTTTCTATAATAGCATGAGCCATTTTCAATTTCATATCAGGTGTTAATACAATATGAACATCTACAAAATTTCTATTACCAGCTTTTCTTGTTCTTAAACAATGATAATCAAGAACTAATGGTTCTTTTTTTATAATCTCTTTTATTCTCTCAACACTTTCAAAATCTAAAGACACATCTAGTAAAATCTCAAATCCATCTTTTACTATCTCGCTTGCTTCTTTTATTATGTATAAACCTATAATAGTTGATAGTAAAAAGTCTATAAAATAAAATCCTGTAAATTTTACTATTACTAAAGCTAATAAAACTGCTCCATTACTAATAAGGTCTGTTTTATAATGCAATAAATCAGATTTAATTACTAAATTGTTAGTTTTTCTTGCTACATAACCTAAAAATAAAACAAGCCCTAAAGTCATAATCATTGAAAAAATCATCACATATAAAGACAAATCTAAATGAACTATACTCTCTTTATGAATAGCTTTACTTATACCTTCATAAATAATAAAAACTCCACTTCCTATAATAAAAAGCCCTTCAAATAGAGCAGCTAATCCTTCTATTTTTCCTTTTCCATAATTAAATTTACTATTTGGCTTTGTTTCACTAACCTTTAGAGCAATATTATTAAATATACTAACAACCATATCTAAAACTGAATCTAAAGCACTTGCAATTACTGCTACACTCCCACTCATAACTCCTACTACTATCTTAGCTACTGCTAGTGTAAATGCAGTTAAAGTAGCTATTGCTGTTGCAACTCTTGGTAAATTCACTATCTAACTCCATTTTTTAAGATATCAATTAAAACAGTAGCATAAGCCCCTTTAGGAAGAATAAAACTCATCTCAAACCACGCTTTTTCTTTTAAATAATTTTTCTCTAAAAATTCTGGATAAATCCAAGCCATTCTTCTATCACCTTTTGCAGGAATAAGCTCATCATACTTCTCTTCTATCTCTCTTGCTATTCCTTTTGCTCTTATAGCTTTTTTTCCCGGCAAAAGTCCTGTTGGAACAATATCTTTTTTAAAAAATCTTTCAACATCCTCTTTTTCTAAATAAAACATTTTACCTAATGGATAATGACTCATTACATCATTTAATAAAAGCTTAAAAGGATGAGGTTGAGATTTTACAAATTTAATAAACTCTTTTTCATATCCAAGTATTTTAAGTTCTTTATCACTAAGTGTAAAAATATTACTTAATTTAATTCTCTCTAACAACCAATCATTAAAAAGTTTTGATTGATATGCACTAATTAAAAACTTTTCCATTTTTTTATTTTTTATAAACTTTTCTCCCTCAATTATAGCTTTTCCCTCTTCATAATTATTTCCAAATTTACCAAATCTTTGGTATCCAAAAAAATTAGGAATTCCATATTTTTTCATATCTTTTAACAGACTAAAAATTTTTTTTGCATCAGATGGCATAACTTTTTTTAATCTTACAAAAAATTTATTTCCCTTTAAATGTCCTATTTTTAATTTATTTCTATGCAAATCTTCTTGAAGGATTTTAATATTTTTATCACTAAATTTATGGATAGCATCTCTATATTTTCTTGGAACACTTATCCATTGAATTGTAAGTCCCTCTTTATCTTTTAATCCTGCATATCCTATATCTCTTTGTTTTATCCCTGTAGCAGAAGATATTTTTTTTATCATCTCTTGAGTAGTTAAGCCTTTTTTTCTAACTTTAAGCATCAACCATTCACCCGTATGTGCAAAATTATAAAGAGGAAGCTCTTCTACAAAAAAATTATCTGAATTTTTATTAAAATGAAAATTAATCGGTGTATGAGTATATATCATTTACATCCTTTTTTTAAATTGTAATGAGTCATAAAAATAAGCTGAAAAGTATATCCAAAAAGAGATAAAAAAGGCACAAAGTAAATTAAAGATGTTATAAAAACAAGAAAAAAATTCTTATTAGGCTTAATTTTAAATAGATAAGTTGAATCAAACTCAAGAGGAGCTTTATTTAAAACACTCCACATAAAAAGCTGATAAACTACATTCACTACAGGTATAAAAAGCATCCAAAAAGTAAACATAAAAATAATTAAATATATAAAAAAAGCTTTTAAGGAAATAAAAACTCCTTTTAAAGTATCTTTAAAGTTAACTTTTTTCACAGGACAATTATAATGCCTATTAATTCTTAAAACAATCTTATCTATAAAAAAACTACTAAATAAGCCTATTGTAGAAATAACCCCTAAATACCAAAGAAAAATTAAAACACTCCATCCATATTCTTTAATAAAATTAGATATTTCATCTCCCTTTGGCAAATAAGTAGATAAATAAGCAAAAAAATTTAAAATATTCCCTCCAAAAATAAAAAACATTATACCCCAGAATCCAAGAGACAATAAAAGAGGCAAAAACGTATACTTTAAAATCTCTTTATCAAATAGATCTTTTAACACTTCTATCCTTAAAAATGATTTTCTTTACAAATACTTTTAAATTTTCCTCTTTTTGTTTTAGCAAAAATAGTTATAGGAGTTCTTGTAAGTTTTGCTATATTTTTAATAGTAAGAAGATATTTTTTAGGAAAAGTAAATAATATTTCATACTCTTCTCCCGAACAACCTATTCTTTTATCAAAATTTTGGAAAAATTCAAATCCTACATTTGAAACTTTAGAAACTCTCTCTAACTCTTTAAAAAGTCCATCACTAATATCAAGTGCAGAAGTTATATATCTTGAAGCTTTATAAAAAAATTTATCTCTTAAAATAGGTCTTTTAAATTTTGAGTTTTTAGAAATTTTAGCTCCTCTTAATAACCTATTTAAATCTTTTTTAACACTTCCTAAATTCCCAGTAAAAGCTACCAATTCATTAAGCTTTGCTTTTCTAGAAATTACTCTTTTAGTCTCTCCAATAAAAGTCATTGTAATAGCAATTTTATCATTTTTTATAGTATCCCCCCCTATTATTTCATAACTATATAGCTTTGCTGCTTCATTAAATCCATTAGCTAATTCTTTTATTTCTCTTAAACTCAAACTTTTAGGAAAACCTATGCTTAAAAGTGCATACTTTGCTTTTGCATTTTTTACAACAATATCACTTAAATTTACTAAACTTGCTTTTATTGCAATCTCTTTTAGACTAAACCAATCTCTTTTAAAATGAATATTTTCAAAAAATTCATCACTTGCTATTACAAATCCATCAACAAATGCTGCATCATCACCTATATGCTTTGAGACAATATTTTTTATAAAAAACTCTTCTTTCACTTTAACTCATCTGCCTTCTCTGGTAGAGTATCAAGTTTTTTTAAAGTCTCTTTTTCCCAATCTTTTAAATTAGCCTTTTTAGTAAGTTCATCTTTTCTTAAGGCCTTATATAATTCATAAGCTTTTTGAACTTCATCTCTTGTAGGTTCTCTTCTAACAGCTAAATAACCTGCTATTTTATCTGCTTCTCCACTAACAAAATTACCCTCTTCATCAATTGGGTCTACATGCACATCAACCCAATAATGTTTTCCATCTTTTCTTAAATTCATTACAAGCCCGTTCCAATGCTGACCTTTTTGAATAGTATTCCACATCTCTTTAAACGCAATTTCCGGCATAAACGGATGTCTTACTATATTATGAGATTCTCCAATTAATTCTTGTTTTGAGTATTTTGTCATATCTCTATAAGCCTTAGAAGCAAATGTAATAATACCTTTTAAGTCTGTTCTTGTTACAAGAGCTCTTGCATCAAGTCCTTCTTCTTCAAAAGTAGCCTCTTTCCAAAGCGGTGTTACATTAGGTCTTCTTGACATCTTACATCCTTTTTATTGAAATTTTACCACAAAATTATTCAATCTATCTACAATTAATTCTACTGCTTTATAAGATTTTTCTTTATAAAGTAAAACTACATCTTTTAAAAATTCTTTATTACATAATTTATCTCTATAAAGATAATATCCAATAATTTGCATAAAATTTCTTGGCTTTTCACTAAAAGAGGCTCTCTCAAAATCTATAAATTTAATATCTTTTTTATCTTCATTGTAGATAATATGGAAAAACCTTCCAAGTTGAGAGTGAGTAACTTTTCTTAAATCAAGCTCATAAGCCCCAATTAAAGCTTTTTGAATTATATAATAATATTGAGGAGTATCTAAAAACTCTTTTAAAGCTTTTCCTTCAATAAGCTCCATTATAAAATATTTATTACCTCTTTTAATAGGTTTTGGAGCATAAAAACCATCTAAATAGTTTAAAATCTCCCACTCTTTTTCTATTTCATAATTTTTAGCCCATTTAAGAGCAGCAATTTTACCATTTTCAAGTTTTACTTTATAAACTTCCCCTTTATTGCCTTCTCCTAACTTCTCTAATATATCATACCTCAACTCAGCCCTCTAAAAAAAGAGAAAATTAACCTATTGAGATTTTTACTTCTGTTTTATTTAAATCCCAATGGGCTTCCTCTGGAGTAGCACCACAAGCTACATTAATTAACTGAGTTACCTGTAAAACAGGCTCTTCATTACCATCCATTGCCTTATGACATAAAGGACAAGGTGTTGCTACTAAATCAGCTCCCGCTTCTTTTGCACCATTAAGAGCTTTTACAGAAAGTTTATCTTTTTGATTAGGAGATGTAAATGTAGCATGATAACCACAACAAGTATTCTCATTTTCATACCCCTCAATTACTTCTACACCAAGCGGTTCAAGAATTTCTCTTAAAACTTTAGGATCTTCTGGATCATCAAGTGCTACCTCATTAGGTGCTAACACATGACATCCATAATAAGAAGCAACTTTTACACCTTCAATTTTTCTTTTTATTCTTTTTTTATACTCATCCATTCCTATAAAATCTCTAATTAAATTCAAAGTATGATAAATTTTTGCACTCCCTTTATATTCAAGCCCCTCTTCCGCTAAAATTTTATTTACTTTTTCTTTTAACTTAGGGTCACTATCAAGTGCTAATTTAGTTTTTGCTATAACCATATAACAAGTATTACAAGGAGTATATAAATCAAGCCCTTTTTCTTCAGCTAAAGCAATATTTCTCGCATTAAGTCCATACACTATATTTTTATTAGTCTCATCAATTACTCCTCCACCACAACAAGCAGTTCTTTCTAATAAAATACCTTCAACTCCCATCTTCTCTAAAAAATCTATTGTAATATCATAATTATGAATATCTGCCCCCTGGAAACAACATCCAGGATAAATCCCTATTTTTTTCATTATAGCTCCTTCTCAATTTTTTTAATAAATTTTTGGAACTCTTTAATTCCATCAAACGGCTGAGGACCAAATTCATCTTCTTTTACACCTCTATTTCTAAACTCTTCTTCAAGTTCTTTAGTCATTTTTTCACCTTTTTCATCTGCAAATGCTTTTTCTGGTAAGAGCCATTTATCGATTTGTCCTGTAGCAAATACAGTTTCAAACCAGTATTTAGCTCTTCTTGTTCCAATATTATCTTCACCTGTATCTTTTGCTATTCTTCTAAGTTCTAAAATATCTTCAGCCGGTTTAATTCCTTTAGGACATGCCGCAAGACACATTTGACATTGAACACAATCCCAAATTCCACTATCTTCTACAAGTTGAATTCTCTCTTCAATATCCATTCCATCTCTACTGTCTACTATAAATCTAAATGCTTTTGTTAATTGGAATGGTCCTATATATTTTTCTTCTCCTTCAAGAGCATTACACTGCCCATAACACGCCATACATAAAATACAATCTGTTTGATGATCATACAACTTAAACTCTTCTGGCGATACAAGAGATTCAACTTTATCACTATCTGGAACTTTTTTTGGATCTGGCACAAGATATGGTTTAATTGATTTAAATTTTTCAAATGCTGGTTCTTGATCTACTACTAAATCTCTTACTACTGGTAAATGATTTAAAGGCTCAATTCTAATTACTCCATTTTTAATCTTATCTTTTGCTTGAATTTTACAAGCAAGACCCGCTCTTCCATTAATAATCATAGCACAACTACCACAAATTGCACTTCTACAAAAAGCCCTAAAAGTAAGAGTTGAATCTATTTTGTCTTTTATATGCATTAAAAGCTCAAGCACAGTTAAAGTATCTTCCACTTCAACTTCAAAATCCTGCCAATAACTTCTATTCTCATCTGGATTATATCTTTTTATCTTAACTGTATATTTGATAATTTCCATTTGGCTTTCCTTTCCTAATTTATTATAAAAATATTATTTAAAAGCAATTTTTTTTGATATAATTTTTCTATATCTCCCGGTAGCTCAGTTGGATAGAGCGTCGGATTCCTAATCCGAAGGTCGTGGGTTCAAATCCCGCCCGGGAGACTTTAATTAATATTTTCTTTCAGCAGGCTCATATAGACTAATATCTACTTCAGCCTTATCATAATTAAAGCTTCCATCACTATTTTTAGTAACCATTGAATGATATAAATAGTTTTCATCATCTCTTTTTGGATAATCATCTCTATAAAAGCTACCACGAGACTCTTTTCTTTGAAGAGATGCAAATGCAAGTACATCAGCAATCTCAAGTAAATTAAAGAATTCTAGAGTTGCTTGTAAATCAAGGTTAAATACTTTTGATTTATCTTCAACTCCAAGATTTTTATAAGCTCTATCGATTAAATCTTTTAGTTTTGTATATCCTTCTTGCATCTCTTTTTCATTTTTAAATACTCCAAAATGGTTATACATAATTTCACCCAATTCATTTCTTAAATCACCTAATGTCTCTTTTGACTCTTTTGACATTAATTCTTTAATAAATTTTTCTTCATCTGCTACTTTCTCTTCTCCTCCACTTGCAAAGTCTGTGGTTCTTGCATATCTTACTGCTTCTTTCCCTGCAACATCTCCAAATACTACAATATCAAGTAAACTATTTCCTCCAAGTCTATTTGCACCATGAACACTTACACATTGAGCTTCACCTGCAGCATAAATACCTTCAATTGGAGTTTCACATCTTACATTTGTATGAATCCCTCCCATTGCATAGTGAGCTGTAGGCTTAATTGGAATAGGATCTTTTATAGGATCAATTCCTTCAAAATCAATCGCAAGTTCTCTAATTTGAGGTAATCTTTCTTTAATCTTTTCAGCCCCAAGATGAGTTAAATTAAGATGCACATAACCTCTTCCCTCATCATCTTTAAATCCTCTTCCTTCTCTAATTTCAGTCATAATACTTCTACTTACTAAATCTCTAGGCCCTAACTCCATCTTTTCTGGAGCATATTTTTTCATAAATCTCTCACCTTTATTATTTAAAAGATACCCTCCTTCACCTCTTGCCGCTTCACTAACTAAAATAGCAGATTTTCTAAGACCTGTCGGGTGAAATTGTAAAAATTCCATATCTTTTAAAGGAAGTCCGGCTCTAAGTGCTGCTGCTGTACCATCTCCTGTACATCCTAAAGCATTTGAAGTATATCCCCAATAAATTCTGCTATGTCCACCTGTTGCAAGAATAATAGCTTTTGCTTTAATAAATGCAATCTCACCTGTTGCAATGTTAATTGCAGTTACTCCCTGAGCTCTTTTACCATTATGAACAATATTTAACATAAACCATTCATTTAAAAAATTAACCCCCTCTTTTATACATTGTTCATATAAAGTATGAAGCATTACATGCCCTACTTTATCTGCACTATAACAAGTTCTATCTTTACTTGCCCCACCAAAAGGTCTTTGAGCTATTTTCCCATTATTAAGTCTGCTAAAGGGAAGTCCCATATGTTCCATTGCTCTAATAATTTTTGGAGCAGTATAACACATATATCTAACCGCTTCTTGGTCTGCTAAATAGTCACTTCCTTTAATAGTGTCAAATGTATGAAGTTCTTCATTATCAGTTGGATCAACATTTCCTAAAGCTGCATTAATTCCACCTTGTGCAGCTCCTGTATGAGAACGTGTAGGATAAACTTTTGTTAAAACTGCAACGTTAACATCCTTATCTTCTTTTGCTGCACTTAAAGCCGCATATAACCCAGCTCCTCCTGCACCTACTATTAAAACATCAACTTTCATAACTCTCCTTTTATTCTATTTAATTATCTGATTATAACAAAAACTTATATATATCTCTTAAATCTTGCCATTGTTTATAAAAAAACTTATATCTCTTTGTTACTGCCTGTTACAACTTTATAATACAGTTCTAATAACATCTCTTGCTTATTAAGCTTTAAAATATCTACATTTAATTTCATACTCTCTTTAGAGTTTTTTATAACTTCTAAATCAAGTTTTGTTGCATTCCCTGCTATAATATTCTCTTGCGTAGAGGTAATTAATTTTTCATAGATCTTTATATTTTTTTTATAAATTGCTATTTTTTTATCTATATTTTTTATTTCTTTTATCTTAGCCTTAAAATCATTATTTAAAACACTTTTTTTATCTAAAAGTTCTAAATTGCTTTTTAAATAATCAATTTTACTTTTATTTATACTATTTATAGAATTAAAACTAAGAGGTAAAGTTATACTAATTCCAACTTTATAAAAGTTTTTTTCATTATTTTGTAAAAGAGGAGTTTGTGTAGAGTATTTTACATCTTGATAATTCCAACTTGCATTTAAATTAACAGAAAATAAAGAGTTTCCTATCTGCATTTTATATAAATCTTTTTTTATTTTCTTTTGCAAAATTGCACTTTTATACTCAATATTATTGTTTATATACTCTTTTTTAGAAACTAACCTAAATTTTGGCAACACTATTTTTGATATATCTAAATCAGAAATATTTTTAAATTTTATTTTTAAATTTTCTATTAAATTCTCAATATCCACAAGCTGAAGTTTTAAAGAATTTAACTTTAAAATTGCATTATTCAAAAGAACACTATCACCCACTCCATTTAAAAAATCTTCTTTTTTCTTTTTTACTTCTATTTGAGCATTTTTAATATTTAACATAATATTTTTTCTATTTAAAATAGCTTTTTTATACTCTATTACAAGCCTATAAGCTTCTTTAATTAACTCTCTTCTTTTTAGCAAAAGATTATTTTTATTAAGAGCATTTAAATCATTTGCATATTTTATAGAGTAAAAAATTGCACCACTCCTAAATATTGGCTGGTTTACACTAATAGAAAAAGACTTTGTATTTGCTTTTACACCTAAAGAATTATCCTCAGATAAAGAAAAAGTAACCATAACAGGATTAATCCAAGAGTTTTTTGTTTCTTTAGCCACAAAAGAATTAAAATAAGACTCTTGCTGTAGTTCTTTTTCTTTTAAATTGCTAAGCACATTAGCAAAAAGCAAAAAAGGAACAAAAACTAAACTCTTTTTCATAAAGCCCCTTTTAATCTATCAAAACCTTTATCTATTTCTTCTTTTGAAATAGTTAAAGGAGGTAAAAACCTAACAGATTCATTCCCTGCTTTTAAAACAAGCACTCTATTTTCAAAAGCCCTTTTAACAATCTCATCTCTGATTTTACTATTTTTAGCCCTTAGAGCCTTCATCATTCCATATCCACTAACACCATCAAAATAATCAGTAAATTCTCTTGCAATTTCAACAAGCCTATTATCAAAATATTCAATCATTTCTTTTAAACTATCTTTATACTCATCTAAAATCTTAATTACTTCAATACCAGCTCTAGTAGATAAATAATTTCCACCAAAAGTACTTCCATGATCTCCCGGTTGTAAAACATCAGTAAGCCTAGTAAGAACAGCACCTATTGGCACTCCTCCTCCAAGTCCTTTTGCAAGTGTAATTATATCTGGTTTAATATCATATAAATTACTTGCTAAGAATTCTCCTGTTCTATAAATACCTGTTTGAACCTCATCAACTATTAACAATATATCTTTCTCTTTTAAATCTTGAGCTAATCTTTGAACTTCATCTATATCAAAAGGATTAACTCCTCCTTCTCCTTGAATAAGCTCAATCATTACAGCAATAGTCTTTTCATCAATTTTATTATAGATATCTTTAATATCTTTAGCATATTCAAATCCATCTGGAAAAGGACCAAAATATGTATGAAATTTACTCTGACCTGTTGCTTTTAAAGTAGATATTGTTCTACCATGAAAAGAATTCTCAAGAGTAATAACTTTATATCTTTTTACTTTTCCATTAAGCTCTCCATATTTTCTTGCAATTTTTAAAGCTGTTTCATTTGCTTCTGCTCCTGAATTACAAAAAAAGACTCCTCCTTTTATTTGACTATTTTTTATAATCAACTCAGCTAATTCTTCTTGAGGAGCAATTTTGTATAAATTAGAAATATGAATTATAGAATTAGCTTGATTACAAATAGCTTTTGATAATCTCTCATTACTATGACCTACACTAACAACTCCTATTCCACTTGTAAAATCTATATAATCATTTCCATCTTTATCCCATAAAGTAGCATTTTTTCCTTTTACAAAATATACATCAAATCTATTATAAGTATTTAAAAGCATAATCTCTCCTTATTCATAAAAATTTCCACTCCAATCTATTTCATTTTTACTAAAAACTCCTACTTTATCAAAACCTATCATTTTTGCAAAACTCATCAATGTCTCAAGTTCTTCCTCTTTAACATCACCAACTATTATACTAATTTTATTTGCTTCATCTATTAAATATAAAACTCCACTTATCTCTTCTAAAGTAGAAGAGTGATTATTTATCTCTTTTTTTACTCTAACTCCTTTTAAGATATCCACAAAATTTTCAAATTCATCTGTATCTTTTAAAGCTTCATCATACACTTCAAAAACATATGCAAGCCTTGCTAACAATAAGGGAAGTTTTACAGAACTTTTTGGTATATCTACTTTTGAAGACTCATCTATTGAACCTACAACTACAAAATTTTTATCTTTATTTTCTACTTCACTATTCCAATAAATAATTAAATCACTCTCTTGTAAAAACTTTTGATTTTTATTCGTATAAAATATACCTTCTTTATTAAACATTTTAAACCCTTTTTTGCAAAATTATAACTAAAAACTAACTGCATCTACATCTATTTTCATATCTTCATCTATACAAGGATAGACTATTTTATGAAGATGTTTTCCTTTTAATAAAACTTGATATCTATAAATATTATTAATTTTAAAAATAGGAGCTTCTCCAAAACCTACAACCTCATCTTTTGCTTTTATACAATCTAAAAACTTTTGCATACTATTAAAAGCTTTTAATTTATCTTTATTCATAAACTCAACTTTAATAAGCTTACTAAAAGGTGGATATTTTAAAGATTTTCTAAACTCTATCTCTTCTTCAAAAAACTCTTCAAATTCCCTATCAAAAAAATCTCTATTAAGAGTTTGAATAATAACTTCTCCATTTTCTCTTCTACCAGCTCTACCTTCTACTTGCTTTGCTAAACTAAAAGCCCTCTCACTTGCTCTAAAATCTGCAGAATTTAATATAAAATCAATATCCAAAATTATACTTAAATAAACATCATAATCATGCCCTTTAGCAAGCATTTGAGTTCCAACTAAAACATCTATCTCTTTATTGTTAAATCTTTTTAAAAGATTATCTATTCTCTTTTTTGAAGTTAAAATATCTCTATCAAACTTTTCTACTCTTATACCCTTTATAGAATTTTCTAAAATCTCTTTTACTTCGCTTGTACCAATTCTTTCATTTAAAAACTCTTCACTCAAGCAAAAATCACACTTTTTAGGAATAGGCCTTGTATAATTGCAATAATGACAAACTAAAGCTCTTTTTTTCTTATGAACACTCATAGCAACATCACATCTTTCACATCTTACCGCTTTACCACAATTAGCACAAATCATATATTTAAAATTTCCTCTTGTAGGTAAAAATATAATAGTTTGCTTATTCATTTTTTTTACTAATTCAATTTTTTTTATAACTCTCTCATCAAAAAATTCCACAAAATGCTTTTTTTTTGTAGTATTAAAAAAAGTTCCTTTAAGTCTAAAATGAGGAAATTTATATAAATCACTAACTAAAGGAGTTGCACTTCCTAAAACCACTTTAGCATTATAAACTTTTGCAAAATATATACTTAAATCTTTTGCATTATATTTAGGAGTTTCTTGAGATTTATAACTATCATCATGAGCTTCATCTACAATAATAAGTCCAATATTTTCAAAAGGTAAAAAAAGAGCACTTCTTGCTCCCACCACAATTTTAACATCTCCACTTTTTATTTTATTTAAAATCTCTTCTTTTTGTTTTTTTCTAACTTTAGAATGCCAAATTGCTACTAAGTCACCAAAATGTTTTTTCAATCTCTCTTCCATTTGAGAGGTTATAGCTATCTCTGGAAGTAAAAATATTACATTTTTGCCCTCTTTTAAACTATCTTCAATAAGCTTTATATAAATTTCAGTCTTTCCACTTCCTGTATCTCCAAAGAGTATACTAATTTGATTTTTTTTTATAAATTCATAAGCATCTTTTTGCTTAGAAGAGAGTTTTACATCTGTTTTAATATCAACTTTTTTTGAAAAATTCTCTCCTATATAAAAAAGCTCTACCACTTCTCCAATAGGAGCAAGATAATAATAAGAAATAAAATCAATAATTTTAATCTTTTTTTCTGAAAAACTAAAAACTTTTTCTATAACCTCTTTACATTCAAAAGAAGGCTTTTTTACTTCTTTTAATACATATCCTATTTTTTCTCTATTTTTTACTTTAAGCCTAACAACATCACCTTTTTGTAAATTAGAGCCAATATAAGTAAAGACTTTAGGAGTGCCGATAATTGCTATTTCATAATATTTCATTCGCCTATTTTATCACAATTTGAAACACATTTAAAAAGACAACCAGAAGAAGAAGTATTATCATACTTAAATTTTATTACATTTTTATCAGATAAAGTTACATTATAATCCACTCCATCTCCATCCCATTTAGGAGTAGCGTTTTTCTTAATAGGATAACTTAATACATTTTCAAAAAGATAATTATCATTTGTATCTTTTTCTAAACTAGGACAAGAGTCATTTCCTGTTAAAACATTTGAATTATACTTATTTAAAATCGCATCTCTTATAGTAGTTAAATCACTTTTAACTCTTGAAATTTCAGCAGAACTAACTCCACTAAATACTCTTGGTAGAGCCACTACTGCTAAAATTCCAAGAACAACTATAACAAAAATTATCTCCATCATTGTAAATG
>CAZEOW010000001.1:0-2809 GCA_964514005.1 uncultured Nautiliales bacterium | reverse complement strand
ATTCCAACAAACTTAGGAAGTGCAACTGCTGCTAAGATACCTAAAATAACAATAACAAACACAAGTTCAATCATTGTAAATGCTTTTTTCATAACATCTCCTTTTTTTTAAAATTATACATAATTTTTACACTATTTAGTATCTAATTTTTCTAAAATTATTTCAATTTTTTTATTAATTTCAAAAATCTCTTTTTTTAAACTTAAAAAAATATTAAGCATTTCTTTTGGAGTAGGATTTTGCAAATTTTCTATATCATTTTTTACAAACTCAAAAAACTCTTCTTCCACATAAACTTCAAATTTCTCACCTAATATAGAAATTAAAATAGTTTTTTTCATTTCCCAAGAATAGCCTCAATTTTACTTAACACCTCTTCAAGTTCAATCTCTTTAAGAGCCATACCTTCCTCACATTCAAGTAAAGATGCTTCTTTTTGAGCAAGAGCTGCTTTTATATTTTCAAGCTCACTTTTTAAAGCTTCATTTTCAGATTTAATCTCTTCATAAGCTTTTAACAAAGAATCTATTTTTTCATTTAGTTTTGTTAAGATACTCATTTGACCTCCTTTTTTTTAATTTTATCCTTTTTTTTCAATTAAGTCAAATGATATAATTTTATAAAAAAGGATTGCCTTGTTTAAATTAAAATCAAACTACAAACCAACAGGAGACCAACCTCAGGCAATAGAAAAACTAACTAATTGCATAAAGCAAAATAGATATAATACTCTAATAGGAGTAACGGGTAGCGGTAAAACCTTTACAATGGCAAATATTATTGCAAAACTTAATATGCCTACTTTAATTTTAACTCACAATAAAACTCTTGCAGCTCAACTCTATAGTGAATTTAAAGAGTTTTTTCCAAAAAATCACGTAGAATATTTTATAAGCTATTATGATTATTATCAACCAGAAGCTTACATTCCAAGACAAGACTTATATATAGAAAAAGATGCTTCTATAAACGCAGAACTTGAAAGATTAAGAATAAGTGCTACTGCAAGTTTATTAGAGTATGATGATGTAATAGTTGTAGCTTCTGTATCTGCTTTATATGGGCTCGGAAATCCTGAAGAATACAAAAAAATGGTTGTTAAAATAGCAATAAATGATGAAGTAAATCAAAAAAATTTTCTTTATAGACTTTTAAGTATGGGTTATACAAGAAACGATAAATATTTTGATAGAGGAAATTTTAGAGTAAATGGAGAAGTAGTAGATATTTTTCCAAGCTATTTTGAAGATGAGTTTATAAGAATTGAATTTTTTGGAGATGAAATTGATAGAATTTATACATTAGATTATTTAAGCAATGAAAAAATACAAGATTTAAAAGAAATTACCATTTATGCAGCAAATCAATTTATAGTAGGTCAAGATAGATTATCTCAAGCTATTCAATCTATAGAAAAAGAGTTACAAGAGAGATTAAAAGAATTTGAAAAAGAAGAAAAAATAATAGAATATCAAAGACTAAAACAAAGAACAGAGTTTGATTTAGAAATGCTTGAAACTACAGGAACATGTAAAGGAGTAGAAAATTATGCAAGACATTTAACAGGCAAAAAACCGGGAGAAACTCCATACTCTTTACTTGATTATTTTGAAATAAAAAATAGACCATACCTTGTAATAGTAGATGAAAGCCATGTTTCATTACCTCAGTTTAGAGGTATGTATAATGGAGATAGAGCAAGAAAAGAGATTTTAGTAGAACATGGCTTTAGATTACCAAGTGCATTAGATAATAGACCATATAAATTTGAAGAATTTATAAATAAAGCTCCTCATTATCTTTTTGTATCTGCTACTGCAGGAGAATATGAATTACAAAAATCTACATGTATTGCAGAACAAATCATAAGACCTACTGGATTATTAGACCCAATAGTAGAAATATTACCAAGTGAAAATCAAGTAGCAATACTATATGATAAAGCAAAAGAAGTTATAAAAAGAAAAGAAAAAATATTAGTCACAACACTTACCAAAAAAATGGCAGAAGAATTGCAAAAATATTACTTAGAAATGGGATTAAAAGTAAAATATATGCATAGTGATATAGATGTAGTAGAGAGAAATGAAATAATTAGAGGTCTTAGAAGTGGTGAGTTTGATATGTTAATAGGAATAAATTTATTAAGAGAAGGACTTGATTTACCAGAAGTTAGTTTAGTTGCAATTTTTGATGCAGATAAAGAAGGATTTTTAAGAAGTGAAACAAGCCTTATTCAAACAATGGGAAGAGCGGCAAGAAATGTAAATGGAAGAGTTTTGATGTTTGTAAATAAAATAAATTCTGCTGTAGTAATTGATGATGACTTAGAAGTGTTAGAAAAAATAAAAGACAAAATTACAAAATCGATGTATAAAGCGATTAAAACCACAATTACAAGAAGAATAAAACAAAAAGAATACAATAAATTACACAATATTACTCCAAAAAACGTAGTAAGAAAACTTGATAAGTCATTAAAAGAAGAAGGATTTGAAGCTGTTGCAAAAGAGATAAAAAATAAAATTCCTCCAAAAGAGAAAAAAGCAATAATTGCAAAATTAAGAAAAGAGATGCTAGAAGCTGCTAAAGCTTTAGAGTTTGAAAAAGCTGCAATGCTAAGAGATAAAATAGAAGAACTAAAAAGAAGCTAAGCAGATTAAGCGTTTGCTAACGCTTTTTCTGCTGCTTCATATCCAAATTCAAATGCTTTTTTGTTAATTTCAACAGCTTTTGCAGGAACTGTTTCTATCATAGCTTGATATACTAAGTCTTTATCAATATCATTCATTCTTGTTGCAATTGCAAG